>NZ_RZOI01000158.1:0-9846 GCF_004022645.1 Mesorhizobium sp. M4A.F.Ca.ET.020.02.1.1
GATGGACGGACGCGAGCGACCTGGCCGGCAGCTTTTTTGTTTTGACCTAACACGCAATCGACGGTGCCGATCCCAGGCGGCGCCCAACCGGAGACGACGATGACGAAACGGATCGGAACTGGCGCGTCCCTCGAGGACTTCACCCGCCGCGATGTCCTGGCCAGCAGCGCATTGACCGCCGCGCTGTTCACCGCCGCACTGCTGCTCTTTCCCGTCGGCGCCAAGACGGACGGCAAGGAGCCGGCAGTGATCGCGCACAGCGAGGTTTCGACCGGCACGCCGATGGCCCGTCGCTGACAATCGCGAACGAATAGACAAGAGCGGCGCCTCCCACGCCGCAAACCGGAGCCGACATGACTGCAATTCTCCCAGCCGCGCCCAGCCAGGAACCCAGGCAGGCGCTCGTGATGTCCACCATCGCCTTCACCGTCTGCTTCGCGGTGTGGACGATCTTCTCCATCATCGGCGTGCGCATAAAGCAGGAGCTTGGGCTGAGCGAGACGGAGTTCGGCCTGCTCATCGGCACGCCGATCCTCACCGGTTCGCTCGTGCGCATGCTGCTCGGCGTCTGGACCGATCGCTATGGCGGGCGGCTGGTCTACACCGCCGTCATGCTTTCGGCGGCGGTCGCGACCCTACTGCTCTCTTTTGCGCATACTTATGAGCAGATGCTGATCGCCGCGCTTGGCGTCGGTCTCGCCGGCGGCTCCTTCGCCGTCGGCGTCGCCTATGTCTCGCGCTTCTTCCCCGCCGGCAGGCAGGGCACGGCGCTCGGCATCTTCGGTGTCGGCAATGTCGGCGCCGCGGTCACCAAGTTCCTGGCGCCGCTCGTGCTGCTCGCCTGGGGCTGGCAGACGGTGGCGCAAATCTGGGCGGCGGCGCTCGTCGTCATGGCCGTCGCCTTCTGGTTTACCACCGGCGACGATCCGGTCATCCGCGAGCGCCGTGCCGGCAGGGCGGCAGCGCCGAGAAGCTTCTGGCAGGAATTCGCGCCGCTGAAGAACCTGCAGGTGTGGCGCTTCGCCTTCTACTATTTCTTCGTCTTCGGCGCGTTCGTGGCGCTGTCGCTGTGGCTGCCGCGCTACCTGATCGGCGTCTATGGTTTCAACATCGCCACCGCCGGCATGATTGGGGCCGCCTATTCGATCCCGGCGAGCATCTTCCGCGCCTATGGCGGCGTGCTATCCGACCGCATCGGAGCCCGCACCGTGCTCTACTGGACCTTCACGGTCTGTGCCGTGGCGACGCTCGTTCTGTCTCTCCCCTCGGCAGACTACGTCGTGCGCGGCATCAGCGGGCCGATCGCCTTCCATTTCGAGATCGGCCCGCTCGCCTTCATCGCCGTCGCCTGCGTGCTCGGCTTCCTCATGAGCCTCGGCAAGGCCGCGGTCTACAAGCACATCCCTGTCTGCTACCCGAAGAATGTCGGCGCCGTCGGCGGCATGGTCGGCATGATCGGCGGGCTCGGCGGCTTCGTCCTGCCGATCGCTTTCGGCGCGCTCAACGATCTCACCGGCGTCTGGTCGAGCTGCTTCATGCTGCTCTTCGTCATCGTCGTCGGCTGCCTTGCCTGGATGCACCTCAGCATCCGCCGCATGGAGCGCGCCTCGATGGCCGAGACGCCAGCCCTTTCCTACGCGGCCGAGTGAAACCGGAACGGATCAGCAATATGACCGAGAAACTCGTCATCATCGGCAACGGCATGGCCCCCGGGCGCATGCTGGAGCATCTCCTGGAAAAGGCGCCGGATCGCTACCAGGTCACCATCTTCAACGCCGAGCCGCGCGTGAACTACGACCGCATCATGCTGTCGCCGGTCCTGTCGGGCGAGAAGGCCTATGAAGAGATCATCATCCACGGCGACGGCTGGTACATCAAGCACGGCATCACGCTCTACAAGGGCCACAGAATAGTCGCCATCGACCGCGCGGCGAAGACCGTCACCTCCGATCATGGCGTGACGGAACCCTACGACAAGCTGGTGATCGCCACCGGCTCGGTGCCGTTCATCATCCCGGTGCCGGGCAACAACCTGCCGGGCGTGCTGACCTATCGCGATCTCGACGACGTGCAGGCCATGATGCTTGCCGCCCAGTCGCGGGCCAAGGCCGTGGTCATCGGCGGTGGCCTGCTCGGACTGGAAGCCGCGGCCGGCCTGCAGGCGCAAGGCATGGACGTCACCGTGCTGCACGTCATGCCGACGCTGATGGAGCGTCAGCTCGATCCTGCCGCCGGCTATCTCTTGCAGCGCGCCGTGGAGGAGCGCGGCATCAAGGTGATCACCAAGGCCAACACCCAGGCCATTACCGGCAACGGCAGGGTCGAGCAGGTCGAGCTTGCCGACGGCACGATTATCCCGGCGACGCTGGTTGTCATGGCGGTCGGCATCCGGCCGAACGCGGCGCTGGCCAAGGAGGCGGGCATCGCCGTCAATCGCGGCATAGTCGTCGATGCCGGCATGCGCAGCAACGACCCCGACATCTTCGCGCTCGGCGAATGCGCCGAGGTCAACGGCATGGTTTACGGTCTGGTGGCGCCGCTCTACGAGATGGCGCGCGTCGCCGCCAGCCAGCTTGCCGGCGACGAGACGGCCGCCTTCGTGCATTCCGACACGCCGACCAAGCTCAAGGTCACCGGCATCGAGCTGTTCTCGCTCGGCGACTTCGCCGATGGCGACGACCGCCAGGAGATCGTGCTGCGCGATGCCTCGGCCGGCGTCTACAAGCGCCTGGTGCTGAAGGACGACCGCATCATTGGCACCGTGCTCTATGGGGAGACCGCCGATGGCGCCTGGTTCAACGACCTGAAGAAGAAGCAGACCGATATTTCGGAGATGCGCGACACGCTTATCTTCGGCCAGTCATACCAGGGGGGTGCCCCCCTGGACCCTATGGCGGCCGTTGCAGCCTTGCCGGATGATGCGGAAATCTGCGGCTGCAACGGCGTCTGCAAGGGCAAGATCATCGGTGCGATCACCGGCAAGGGCCTGACCTCGCTCGACGATGTCCGGGCGCATACCAAGGCGTCGGCTTCCTGCGGCTCTTGCACGGGGCTGGTCGAGAAGCTGATGGTGCTGACCCTCGGCGACACGTACAACCCGGCCGCCGTGCAGCCGATGTGCTCCTGCACCGCGCTCGGCCACGACGAGGTGCGCCGGCTGATCAAGGCCAAGGGACTGAAGACCATTCCGGCGGTGATGCAGGAGCTGGAGTGGAAGACCTCCTGCGGCTGCGCCAAATGCCGGCCGGCGCTCAACTACTATCTCGTCTGCGACTGGCCGGACGAATATGCCGATGACTACCAGTCGCGCTTCATCAACGAGCGTGTCCACGCCAACATCCAGAAGGACGGCACCTATTCGGTGGTGCCGCGCATGTGGGGCGGCGTCACCAGCGCCTCCGAACTGCGCGCCATCGCCGACGTCGTCGACAAGTTCGAGATCCCGATGGTCAAGGTCACCGGCGGCCAGCGCATCGATATGCTAGGCATCCGCAAGGAGGACTTGCCGGCGGTGTGGGCCGATCTCGGCCAGGCCGGTTTCGTCTCAGGCCATGCCTACGCCAAGGGCCTGCGCACGGTGAAGACCTGCGTCGGCTCCGACTGGTGCCGCTTCGGCACGCAGGATTCGACCGGCTTGGGCATCCGCATCGAGAAGTTCATGTGGGGCTCGTGGACGCCGGCCAAGGTGAAGATGGCGGTGTCGGGCTGTCCGCGAAACTGCGCCGAGGCGACCTGCAAGGATGTCGGCGTCATCTGCGTCGACAGTGGCTACGAGATCCATTTCGCCGGGGCGGCCGGCCTCGACATCAAAGGCACCGAGGTGCTCGGCCTGGTCAGGACCGAGGACGAGGCGCTGGAGCATATCGTGGCGCTGACGCAGATGTATCGCGAGCAGGCCCGCTATCTCGAGCGCATCTACAAATGGGCCAAGCGCGTCGGCATCGAGGAGATCAAGCGCCAGATCATGGACGACGGCGAAAAGCGCAGGGCTTACTACGAGCGCTTCGTCTTCTCCCAGAAATTCGCCCAGGTCGACCCGTGGTCGGAACGCGTTTCTGGCAAGGACAAGCACGAATTCCGGCCGATGGCCTCGGTCGGGTTTGCGGAGGCGGCGGAATGATGGAGATGCTTGCGAATAGGATGTCGGTATCCGGTCGTACCAACCCCCTCTGGCCTGCCGGCCATCTCCCCCTCAAGTGGGGAGATCAGCAGCTTCGGCCTTGGCGCCCTTCCTCCAACCTTGGCGATTGGCGAAAGCAAGGCGGCTTGGGAATCTCCCCCCTTGAGGGGGAGATGGCCGGCAGGCCAGAAGGGGTCGGATCAACCAGGCTCGACTTGCAGCAAAAGGCCCTCACTCAATGACCTGGATCGCTATAGGCACCATCACCGACATCCCCCGCCGTGGCGCGCGCTGCGTTGCCACCCCGCAAGGCAAGATCGCCGTCTTCCGCACCGCCGACGACGAGGTCTTCGCCATCGAGGATCATTGCCCGCACAAGGGCGGACCGCTGAGCCAAGGCATCGTCCATGGCGCCGCGGTGACGTGCCCGCTGCACAATTGGGTGATCTCGCTCGAGACCGGCAAGGCGCTCGGTGCCGACGAGGGCTCGGTGCGCACCATCCCGGTGAAGCGGGAAGGCGAGCGCCTGTTCCTGGCGCTGGAAGCGCTGGCCAGCCGCGCGGCCTGACCCCATGGAGATCGACGAAGCGCGCGAGGTGAGGACCACCTGCCCCTATTGCGGGGTGGGCTGCGGCGTGCTGGCGAGGGTCGTCGCGGACGGTGAAGTCACCTTCCGCGGCGACCCCGATCATCCTGCGAATTTCGGCCGGCTCTGCTCGAAGGGTTCGGCGCTCGCCGAGACCATCGACCTCGATGGCCGGCTGCTCCATCCCGAAATCGGCGGCCGCCGCGCCGGTTGGGACGAGGCGCTCGACCTCGTCGCCTCGACCTTCTCGCAGACCATCGCCGAGCACGGTCCGGACGCGGTCGCTTTTTATGTGTCAGGCCAACTGCTGACCGAGGACTACTACGTCGCCAACAAGCTGATGAAGGGCTTTGTCGGCTCGGCCAACATCGATACCAATTCGCGGCTCTGCATGGCTTCCTCGGTCGCCGGCCACCGCCGCGCCTTCGGCTCCGACACGGTGCCGGGTTGCTACGAGGATCTGGAGCTAGCCGATCTCATCGTGCTGGTCGGCTCCAATCTCGCCTGGTGCCATCCCGTGCTCTACCAGCGCATCGCGGCGGCGCGCGAGAAGCGGCCCGGGATGAAGATCGTGCTGGTCGATCCGCGCCGCACCATGACATCAGATATCGCCGACCAGCATCTGGCGATCGCGCCGGATGGCGACACCGCGCTGTTTTCCGGTGTCCTTGCCCATCTCGCGAAGAACGATGCGCTCGACCGCGCTTATATTGCCGAACATACCTCAGGCTTCGAGGAGACGCTGGCGGCCATCGCATCGCTCGATCTCGCCGGCATTGCCACCGCCACGGGTTTGAGCCCGGACGAGCTTTCGCACTTCTACGCGTTGTTCGCGGCAACGGAAAAAACCGTCACCGTCTACAGCCAGGGCGTCAACCAGTCCTCGCAAGGCACCGACAAGGTCAACGCCATCATCAACTGCCATCTCGCCACCGGCCGCATCGGCAAGCCCGGGGCAGGGCCGTTCTCGGTCACCGGCCAGCCCAACGCCATGGGCGGCCGCGAGGTCGGCGGCCTCGCCAACATGCTCGCCGCCCATATGGAGATCGAAAACCCCTCGCACAGAGCCCGCGTGCGCCGTTTCTGGAATGCGCCGGCAATGGCCGCGAACCCTGGCCTGAAGGCCGTCGACATGTTCAGGGCGGTGGCCGACGGACGCATCAAGGCGCTCTGGATCATGGCCACCAACCCGGTCGATTCGATGCCGGACGCCGATGCGGTGGAAGCCGCGATCAAGGCCTGCCCGTTTGTGGTGGTTTCCGACGTGCTGGCGAGCACCGATACCGTCCGCCATGCCCATGTGTCGCTGCCCGCCACGGCCTGGGGCGAGAAGGACGGCACCGTCACCAATTCCGAACGCCGCATCTCGCGCCAGCGCGCCTTCCTGCCGGCGCCCGGTGAGGCGAGGCCGGACTGGTGGATCGTTGCCGAGGTGGCGAAGCGGATGGGATTTGCCGAGGCGTTTGCGCATGCCGGGCCGGGCGAGATCTTCGCCGAGCACGCCGCGCTGTCGGGTTATGAAAATGATGGCGCGCGGGATTTTGATATCGGCGCTTATGCCGGGATCAATGCTGAGGGCTATGAGGATTTGGCGCCATTCCAATGGCCAGCACCGGCCTTATCCTCTCCCTTGAGGGGAGGGTCGGAGAGCGCGTTGAGCGGAGCGAGACAAGCGAGCCGGAGAGGGGTCGGAGGTGAAGTCTCAGTCTCTGCCAACGAGGCCGAGACTGTCGCAGGCGACCCCCTCTGGCCTGCCGGCCATCTCCCCCTCAAGGAGGGAGATCAGCCCGCACCTCGACCTTCGCCAATCTCCAAAGTCGGAGAGTGGGCGCAGTCCGCAGTGCCGCTAGTCTCCCCCCTTGAGGGGGAGATGGCCGGCAGGCCAGAGGGGGTCGGTACGACTGGGCGCCAGCCCATTCGCTTCTTCGCCGACGGCAACTTCTACACGCCCGACCGCAAGGCCCGCTTCATCCCGATCCGCGTCTCAACCGACACCCGCACCACGCCCGACTACCCGCTGATCCTCAACACCGGCCGCATCCGCGACCACTGGCACACGATGACGCGCACCGGCAAAAGCCCGCGTCTTTCCCAGCACATCGCCGAGCCCTTCGTCGAAATCCATCCGGCCGATGCACAGCACCATGGCATCGGCGACGCCGACATCGTGCGCCTATCCAGCCCGCGCGGCGCCGTCCTGGTTCGCGCATTGATCACGACCCGCCAGCGCCGCGGCAGCGTCTTCGCGCCGATGCACTGGACCGACCAGTTCGCGGCCAAGGGACGTCTCGACGCCCTGACCGCGGCGCTCGCCGACCCTGTTTCCGGCCAGCCGGCGCTGAAGCATGTCGCGGTGCGCATCGAGAAATTCGCCGCCAGAGCCTTCGGCTTCGCCGTGATGCGAGAACGCCCCGAGGTCATCGCCGCCGACTATTGGGCGGTGGCCCGCTGCAAGGGCGGCTGGCGGGTGGAGCTCGCTTTTGCCGACGAAAACATCGACTGGCCAGATTTTGCCCAGTCATTGTTCGTGTCGCCTGAGGCCGAGCTGCTCGCCTATCACGACCGCGACGCCGGCCAGCACCGCATCGCCGCCTTTGAAGGCGAGCGCCTTGCCGGCGCCCTGTTCGTCGCACCCGGCCCGGTCGCTGTCTCACGCGGCTGGGCGGCCGAGCAGCTCGAAACCGCCCACGCCGGCCAGCGCGAGCGCTTCCGCATTGTCGCCGGCCGCGCCGGCGCCGACCGGCCGGATATCGGCGCGATCGTCTGCTCCTGCTTCGGCATCGGCGCCAACCAGATCGCGGCGGCTGTGGGGGCTGGCTGCTCGACCGTCGGGGCCGTTGGCGAAGCGCTCAAGGCCGGCACCAATTGCGGCTCCTGCCGCGCCGAAATTCGCGCCATCATCGGAGCGGGCAGGGTGCAGGCGGCGGAGTAGCGTGCGGGGCGGCCCGGCTTGGCGCCCAGCTCCTTGATATGCTTTCGATGGGCGTTGGTTAGCCTGCATCGGCCATCTGCAACGACGCCCGCTGCAACCAAAAGCTAACTGAAAAATAAACATTCGATGGAAGGATGGCAACTCCGCCGACAGTATCGGCGAGCCGGCAACGGTTGGTACTGGCCATGGAAATGGAAAGGACTGCGTTGTGTCGATCCTCGAGAGAAGTTTATCTGCACTTGATCGGATCCTGATTGTTCTGGTCATTTCGGCAATCGGCATGCTGCCGGCATTCGCCATGGAACCGGCCAAATATCCGGATCCCCCCGATACCGTTGCTTTCAATGTCGAGAAGAACGGCGAATCGATCCCGGTCACGCTGCGACAGCTGGAAAAGCTCGGCCTTTACAGCGTTTCCACCCCAAGTCCCTTTGAAAAAGGGCAACTTGTGTTTCAGGGCGTTCTGTTCCGGGATGTGGTCAAGCTGGTCGGATTGGAGGGTGAATCGTCAGTCGTCCTGCGGGCGGTGGACGACTATGTGCAGGTAATCCCGAAGGAAGACTGGATCGAAGGTCCCCTGCTTCTTGCCACTCGCCAGGACGGCAAGCTGTTGACGCGGCGCACGCAAGGTCCCACGCGGCTGATCTACCCTCTCGATGACTATCCAGCCTTCGATACGCCAGTTCGCAAACCTCGATGGATCTGGCTGATAAAAACGATGGCCCCTGGCAATTGAACCTCCGCCTTACGTCCAGCCATGTGGTCTAGAAGCAAAGCCTGGCGGCTACCTGTAACCTACGTAGCCGCGGCTGCATCGGCAGCCGTCTGCTCAGCTATCTTGATCGCGGTGCTGTTCACGAGCGTCAGCAAGATAGAGAGCGCGATGCCGCGTTTCGGCTTCTTCGCCATTCGCGAGTTCCACATTGCGATACGCGACGTGACGCATCTGCGGGATATGGTTTCACTTGCCCAGCTGGCCGGCGGTTCGCCTGAAAGTCTTGAGCAATTGGCGGCCGCAAACGATCTGGTCTACATCCGTTTCGAGCGGATCGACGGCGGCGACACGATTAGCGAAATCCCTGCCTACGCCGGTATCGTGCCGCAGGTCAATGACGCTGTGAAGCGGATCGATGCCATCCTTGCGGCCGGCTTGCCTTTCGATGAAAACAGCCTGAAAGAACTGGGAATTGAGCTCGACCAGATCGTCGCTCGCATGAACGACGAATACTACAAATATGGGGAAGAAGTTAACGTCGATCTTTATGCGGCCGAGAAGAACCTCAACAGGTTCAACTACCAGATTGCCTTTGCCTTGACGGTATTGTCGGCGCTTGCGATCGGAACCGCCGTGCTGCTCATCGGCCGACGGGAAACCATCAGCAAGCTCGAATTTCTCGCTTGGCGCGATGCGACGACCGAGTTGAAGAATCGCGCCTGGATGTCCGCCAACAGGGACGGGCTGCTGGAGCGGGCAAGGCTGGCCGGCAAGCCGCTCCGGCTGTTCCTGATCGACCTGGATCACTTCAAGAGCGTCAACGACACGTTCGGTCATCACATTGGCGATCTGCTGCTGAAGGCCGTTGCCGAGACCTTGCAGTCGGTCGAACGGCCAGGCGAAGTGGCCGCCGTCCGCCTGGGAGGAGACGAGTTCGCCGTCATGGCGATCGGGCATTCGGACGATCTCGGCCATCGTCTGCGCGAGCAGCTGAACCGGTTTGCCGATCTGGACGGTCACCAGGTGCGCATCGGCGCCAGCATCGGCATGGCGTCTTTCCCGGATCATGGCTCGGATATCTCCACCTTGTTGCGCAACGCCGACAGCGCGCTCTATGCCGCGAAGGCGGAAGGACGGTCCGGCTTTGTGACGTTCTCGCCTGCTATCCTCAGCCAGATTGATGCGCAGCTGGGCGAGGAGGCGGCGATCAAGCAAGCGCTGAACGCCGATGAGTATTTCTTGGTTTGGCAGCCACAGTTCGAATTGGCGACGGGGCGTATGATCGGCGCCGAAGCCCTGGTCCGATGGCGCGACCGCGTTTCGGGAACGGTGCGCCTGCCTGACTCATTCATTCCGACCGCGGAACGGAGTGATTTGATCCTGGAAATCGACAAGATCGTGCTGAGCAAGGCCTGCGCGCAGGCAGTGCAGTGGATGTCGATTTCCAGGATCAAATCACTCCGTTCCGCGGTCGGAATGAATGAGTCAGGCAG
>NZ_RZOI01000159.1:0-9803 GCF_004022645.1 Mesorhizobium sp. M4A.F.Ca.ET.020.02.1.1
CCTGTAATCTTCGCCGTCAGTGCATGCTGACAATGCGCGCCTCGCGCTTTTCGAAGCGCGCCGCACCAAGCTCGATCTTGAGCGGCGCCGGCCGGCCGAACAGATAGCCCTGCACCACCTCGCAGCCGGCGGCCCTGAGCAGCGTCGCCTGATTCTCGGTTTCGACGCCTTCGGCAATGATGCCGACGCCGAGCGCGCGCGATAGTCCGACGATGGTCGAGACGACCGCGCCGGAATTGGAATCGGTGTCGATGCGGCTGACGAAGGAACGGTCGATCTTGAGCTTGCCGAACGAGAAATCGATGAGGTAGCTCAAATTGGAATAGCCGGTGCCGAAATCGTCGACGGCCACTGAGATGCCCATCTCGGCAAGCTGCTGCAGGATGATGGCCGCGCGCTCTCGGTCCTGCATCATCGCAGTCTCGGTGACCTCCAGCTCCAGCCGCGACGGCTTGATGCCGGTGGCGGCCATCGTCTCGCGCACATTGCCGACGAAATCCTTGGTCATGAACTGGACCGGCGAGATGTTGACGGCGACGAAGCAGTCCTCGGGCAGGTACTGGGCGTCGCTGCAGGCCTTGCGCAGCACCCATTCGCCGATCGGGTTGATCATGCCGGTCTCTTCCGCGATCGGGATGAACTCCATTGGCGGGATCATGCCGCGCTCGGGATGCTTCCAGCGGATCAGCGCCTCATAGCCGATAACACGGCCGCTCGGCAGGTCGAGCTGCGGCTGGTAGTGGAGGTCGAAATCGCCACGCTCGAAAGCGGTATGCAGCTCGGACTCGATCCATTGGCGATAGTCGGCGACCCGGCCCATGTCGGCATGGAAGACTGACCAATTGCCCACGCCGCCGGCGCGCGCGTTCTGCAGCGCAAGGTTGGAGCGGCGCAGCACCAGCACGGGGTCGACGCCGTCCTTGGGCATTGCGGCAATGCCCACCGACAGGCTGACCGACTGCTGATGCGAATTGAGCTGGTAGGGCTCCATCATCTCGTCGATGAGCTTCTCGATCGCCTCCTCGACCGGGCCCTTCAGCGCGCGGTCGGCCAGCAGAACACCGAACTCGCCGGCGCCGAGGCGCCCGATCACCGTGCCCTCCGGCATGCGGGCCTTGAGCCGCTCGGCGAAGGCCCGGATCAGATCGTCGCCATGGCTGTAGCCGATGGCGTCGTTGATGTGTTTGAAGCGATCGATGTCGATGTCGACTAGGAAAACCGGTTCGCCTGTGCGGATCGTCACCGATGCCGCCTCGGCGATCTTGCCGACCATTGCCGGACGCGCGAGCAGGCCCGTCAGCTTGTCGAAATTGGTTTCGCTGAAGACATACTGCTCGGATTCATCGACGCCGGCGAAGAAGGACAGGGCGGCGCCCGCCGCGGCCAGCGCGCAGAGAGCTGCGATGATGCCGGCCATTGTTCCTGCCGGCATGCCGGCAAGGCCGTCGCCAAAACCGAACTTCAGCCCCCAGATGCCGAGGATAAAACTGCCCATGCCCGAACTGCCTATGGTCAGCAGTCGGAACAGCGGAGTTCGCTTCGGGTTGCTGACAGCAGACATGCAGAGTCCCCAAGGTGCGGGACGTTCTAGCGGAAATCTCCTTAAAATGAGTTTCCGCCAATGAATCCAATTTTACCAGAAGCTGAGTATTTCCGGCGGGATTATTCCCGGGCGCCGTCGCTCTGCTTCAATTCATCGAGCGTTGGCATGGAAACGATGTGATAGCCGGAATCGACATAGTGGATCTCGCCGGTGACGCCGGACGAGAGATCAGACAACAGATAGAGTGCCGAGCCGCCGACCTCGTCGATGGTCACCGTGCGGCGCAGCGGCGAGTTGCGCTGCTGGTAGGAGAACATGTGTCGGGCGTCCGAAATTCCGGCGCCGGCGAGCGTGCGCACCGGTCCAGCCGAGATGCCGTTCACCCGGATGCCGCGCGGGCCGTAGTCGTTGGCGAGATAGCGCACACTGGCTTCCAGTCCGGCCTTGGCGACGCCCATGACATTGTAGTTCGGCATCACCCGGACCGAACCGGCATAGGTCAGCGTGATCATCGAACCGCCATCCGTCATCAGCGGCGCGGCGTTGCGGGCGACCTCGGTGAAGGAATAGCAGGAGATCACCATGGTACGGACGAAATTGTCGCGGCTGGTGTCGGCGTAGAGGCCCTTGAGCTCGTTCTTGTCGGAAAAGCCGATGGCATGGACGACGAAGTCCAGTCCGCCCCAGGCCTTGCCGAGCGTTTCGAACGTGGCGCTCACCGAGGCGCTGTCCTCGACGTCGCAAGGCACCACCAGCGATGCGCCGAGCTTTTCCGCCAAGGGCTTGACCCGCCGCCCGAAGGCGTCGCCCTGATAGGTGAAGGCGAGCTCGGCGCCGTGCTCGGACAGTTTCTTGGCAATGCCCCAGGCGATCGAATGGTCGTTGGCGACACCCATGACAAGCCCGCGCTTGCCCTTCATCAGTCCGTCCATGACTGGCGATCCTTATGCGGAATAGCGCTGGAAAATCAGCGTTGCGTTAGTGCCACCGAAACCGAAGGAATTGGACAAAACAGTGTCGATCCTGGCGTTGTCGATGCGCTTGCGCACGATCGGCATGCCTTCGAATTCCGGATCGAGCTCTTCGATATGGGCGCTCTCGCCGATGAAGCCGCCCTGCATCATCAGGATGGAGTAGATGGATTCCTGCACGCCGGCGGCGCCCAGCGAATGGCCGGTCAGCGACTTGGTCGAGGTGATGAACGGCATCTTGTCGCCGAACACCTCGCGGATGGCGCCCATTTCCTTGGAATCGCCGACCGGCGTCGAGGTGCCGTGCGTGTTGATGTAGTCGACCGGCGTAGACACCGTGGAGAGCGCCTGGCGCATGCAGCGCACCGCGCCTTCGCCCGAGGGCGCCACCATGTCGTAGCCGTCCGAGGTCGCGCCATAGCCGACGATCTCGGCATAGATCTTGGCGCCGCGCGCCTTGGCGTGCTCGAGTTCCTCCAGCACCAGCACGCCCGCGCCACCGGCGATGACGAAGCCGTCGCGGTTGACGTCATAGGCGCGGGAAGCGGTCGATGCCTTGTCGTTGTACTTCGACGACATCGCGCCCATGGCGTCGAACAGGTCCGACATCGTCCAGTCGAGGTCCTCGTGGCCGCCGGCAAAGACCATGTCCTGCTTGCCCCACTGGATCAGTTCGTAGCCATTGCCGATGCAATGCGCCGAAGTCGAGCAGGCGGACGAGATCGAGTAGTTGACGCCGTGGATCTTGAACCAGGTGGCAAGCGTCGCCGATGCGGTCGACGACATCGCTTTCGGCACAGCGAACGGGCCGATGCGCTTGGGGCTGCCGTTCTTCAGCGTAGTTTCGGCCGCCTCGACGATGGTCCGGGTGGAGGGGCCGCCCGAACCCATGACGATGCCGGTGCGCTCGTTGGTGATGTCACTCTCGCCAAGCCCGGCGTCGGCAATCGCCTGGTCCATGGCCACGTGGTTCCAGGCCGCGCCCTGCGACAGGAAGCGCATCGCGCGTCGGTCGATCATTGCCGACGGGTCGAGTGTTGGGGCGCCCCAGACCTGGCAGCGGAAACCGTGTTCAGCGAAGGAATTGGAAAAGCTGATGCCCGATTTGGCATCATGCAGCGAGGCCTGCACTTCATTGGCATTGTTGCCGATCGACGACACGATGCCGAGGCCCGTCACTACGACCCGTCTCATTCGCAACTCCTTCCGGCGCATGATTTCGAAAACCGCAATCGGAATTCGCAGAGGATCATACGCAAAATAAAAGCGCTATGCGGTCCCACATTCAAAGGGCGCATGGCGGGGTGGTGGCGCCGGTCAAACCGCCGCCGATTGCTTGGACAGACCCACTTTCAAATCCGTCGCCGCGTATATGGGTTCGCCGTCCGCCTTCAGCCAGCCATCGGCGATGCCGAGCACCAGGCGCCCGCGCATCACGCGCTTGAAGTCGATCCCGTATTCCACCTTCTTGACCGACGGCGTCACCATGCCCTTGAACTTCACCTCGCCGGTCGACAGGGCCATGCCCTTGCCCGGCTCGCCGAGCCAGCCGAGATAAAAGCCGGTCAGCTGCCACATGGCGTCGAGGCCGAGGCAGCCAGGCATGATCGGATTGCCGATGAAATGGCAGGCGAAGAACCACAGGTCCGGCTTGATGTCGAATTCGGCGCGGATGAACCCCTTGTCGAAGGCGCCGCCGGTCTCGCTGATCTCGGTGATGCGGTCGAACATCAGCATCGGCGGATACGGCAGCTGCGCGTTGCCCGGTCCGAACAGCTCGCCGCGGGCGCAGGCAAGCAGTTCTTCATATTCGTAGCTGGACTTCGAACCCGCCATCAATTTCGTCCCCGTGATCGTCCCGGGCGGTGGGCGCCCTTGTCGTTGGCTTCCTAACACAATCTTTCCAAGGCCGGAAACCGGCGTTTGCGCTTAACCTGCCCGTCTGCCCGGGTCAATGCGCGCGGGAGCACAAGCGTCTTGCTCTATTGATCGCATTCGGCCGACAGAATATATGTCGAAACGTGTCCAGTTTCGGCCGATGACGTTTTTTCGCCACTCTGGGCATGTTTTTGGGCCGAAAGCGCGAGCTTCGACGGGATAGATGGATCAGGGCTGCCGGAAGGATAATGTCGCTGTGGACAAGCGGGTTCGCGAGGCCGGCCTGAGGCCTACACGCCAGCGCGTTGCGCTGGCCGATCTGCTGTTTGCCAAGGGCGACCGCCATCTGTCGGCCGAGGAACTGCATGAGGAGGCGATCGCAGCCGGCGTGCCGGTTTCGCTCGCCACCGTCTACAACGCCCTGCACCAGTTCACCCAGGCGGGCCTGCTGCGCATCCTCGCCGTCGAGGGGTCGAAGACCTATTTCGACACCAATACTTCCGACCACCACCATTTCTATATCGAAGGCGAAAACAGGATATTCGATATCGCCAGCGGCCCGGTGACTGTCTCCAACCTGCCGGAGCCGCCGCAGGGCATGGAAATTGCCAATGTCGATATCGTGGTGAGGCTGCGCCCGAAGCGGCGCGACTGATCCGCTTCCGATGCGGCCTGTCGATCTCGCAATCAGGCTCGAATGGTGTGTCGCTGCGGCGGCGGCCGTCGTCCTCTATGCGATGACGGGCACGTCATGGTGGCTGTTCGCGCTGCTCATCCTGGCGCCGGACCTGTCGATGCTGGGCTACCTCGCCGGACCGCGCGTAGGTGCCAACGCCTACAACGCCCTGCACATGCTGATCGTCCCGCTTGTCCTGGCGCTGGCCGGATATGTCCTCGGCAGTTCCATGGCGACGGCAGTCGCGCTGATCTGGATCTCCCACATCGCCATCGACCGCGCGCTCGGCTACGGCCTCAAGCTGCCCAGCGGTTTCCAGGACACCCATCTTGGCCGCATCGGCCGCCGCGAGGTCCCTGCGCCTGTCAGGCCGGATTAGTTCTTGACCCGTTCGCCCGGATAGGCGCCCCAGACGACTGACTGCTGCAGCCAGCCGGTGTGGCCTTCGAAGGTCATCTCGCACCATTGACCGTCGCACTTCTTGATTGAGCCCATGACGCCCGGCTCGAGGATGGCGACGACGCCTGCATCCTTATCAGGATCGTCAAGCAGGTTGATTCGGCCGCCCTTGCTGCGCTGCCAAGGCGCGACGATCGCGGTGCGGCGGCCCGAAAGCAGCGACTGGTTGATCCAGCCTTCCGAGCCGTCGGCATCCCGCACGCGGCGCCAGGTGTCGAATTCCTGGATGATTTCCATAGGCAGGCCCGCCTTCATATACATCCAATCGACCGAATAGTTGGCGCCGGGGCCGACGCGTGAATTGACGCGGCCCGATTTCAGGCTGACGAAACGCGGCAAGGGAAGGCCGCTGGGGCCCAGCGTGACCGTCTGCGCCGGGCCGGCCGCGCTCTGCGCCGCCACCTGTTGCGGGGAAAAAAGAAGAGCGCCAAGAACGGCCGCGCTGAGAGCCAGGCGAAGCGACGCGAAACCAGACACTTTCATTCCTTTCGGCGCCTGCCCTTTGGCACCGGCGCCCCTTTTTCTTTGTCTTCGGCGGCACCGCTTGTTACAGGAGTGGCTGGCACCGCGACCGGCTTCAAGTTTCGCCTGTCTTGGTTAAAGAGGTCTCAACGAGATCGGGTTCGAGGAAACAATGGCAGGCAAGAAAAGGCCCCTCGTCGTCATCACGCGCAAGCTGCCCGATCCCGTCGAAACCCGCATGCGCGAGCTGTTCGACGCGCGGCTGAATGTCGAGGATCGGCCGATGACGCAGCCGGAGCTTGTCGCCGCGGTCAAGGAAGCCGATGTGCTGGTGCCGACGATCACCGACAACATCGACGCCGCACTCATCGACCAGGCCGGCGACAATCTCAAGCTGATCGCCAATTTCGGCAATGGCGTCGACAAGATAGACGTGGCGGCGGCGGCAAAGAAGGGCATCACCGTCACCAACACGCCGAACGTGCTGACCGAGGATACCGCCGACATGACCATGGCGCTGATGCTGGCTGTGCCGCGGCGGCTGGCGGAAGGCGCCAACGTGCTGACCAGCGACAAGAAATGGGCCGGCTGGTCACCGACCTGGATGCTTGGCCGCCGCATCTGGGGAAAACGTCTCGGCATCGTCGGCATGGGCCGCATCGGCACCGCTGTCGCCCGGCGCGCCAAGGCCTTCGGCCTGTCGATCCACTACCACAACCGCCACCGCGTGCTGCCGGCGGTCGAGGAAGAGTTGGAAGCGACCTATTGGGAAAGCCTCGACCAGATGCTGGCCCGTATGGACATCATCTCGGTCAACTGCCCCTCGACACCGGCGACCTTCCATCTGCTTTCGGCGCGGCGCCTGGCGCTGATGCAGCCCTCGGCCTACATCGTCAACACCGCGCGCGGCGACATCATCGACGAGGAATCGCTGATCAAGCTGATCCATGACGGCAAGATCGCCGGCGCCGGTCTCGACGTCTACGAGCACGAGCCGGCGCTGAACAGCAAGCTGCTGAAGCTCGCCGCCAAGGGCAAGGTCGTGCTTCTGCCGCATATGGGTTCGGCGACGCTCGAAGGCCGCATCGACATGGGCGAGAAGGTGATCATCAACATCCGCGCCTTCTTCGACGGCCACCGTCCGCCGGACCGCGTGCTGCCGCTCAGGACCTGAGGCCGTCAGCCAGCGATGGTGAGGGCGCCATCGCCGGCGACGTTCACAGTGCTGCCGCGATAGGCCTCGAACACGTTTCGAGCAAGCTGGACCGCGATCGGCGTCTCCCAGCCCATTTCCCTGGCGACGATGAGTCCGAGCAGGAGGATCGCGTCCGGCTCGTGCAGCACCAGCGCGGCTGGCGCCCGGCCGTTGTGGACAAGCTCCATCAGCACGGCCGAGGCCGAGGATGAGCCGATCGTGCCCGGCAGGAACAGCACCCGTCCGGAGATGATCTCGCCATGCTGCGGATGGCGCACGTCGGCGATGCGGCCGGTCTTCGGGTCGACGCCGCCCCAGAAGCTGATCGGCGCCGTCAGCACCAGCGCCTCGCCTTGCCCGATTCGCCCCGGCACCAGGATTTCCGGAGCGGCGCTCATGCCGCGATGTCCGTAAATCGTGGCTTACCAAGCACGGCGCTTTCGACGCAGTCGGCCAGGGAGGCGTAGAGTACGGAGTAGCCGGTGTTGCCTGGCGCGTAATGCGCGAACTTGCCCGAATTCGTCATCAGCACGCCGTTGCTGAGCACCGGCATGATTGGCGTCACCACCACGCAAGTGTCGGCGACGATCACCACCCCGCTTGCCTCGAGCGCCTTGCGCCGGCCACCCTGTTCGAGGCCGGACAGCGCATAGCGGCCGGTGCAGGCATAGATCGGCACGCCGAGCCGCCGCCCGGCGATCAGCCGTTCCAGCATGTCGAACTCGGCCAGCGACAGATGCGGGCTGCCGATTGCAACTGCGTCGATTGTCTTTGGCGCCGCTGCCGTCGACAGCCCCGCACGGGCATTTGCGGCCATTTCGGGCGTGACGCGGATCACCGTTTCCGGCGCGGCGCCGGCGAGAATGGTCTCGGCATCGGGCGCCTCCGGCGTCACGCCGGCAATGTGAAAAAGGCCGACGGCGCCGGACGAGGCGGCGGCGGCGCCGAAGGCCTTCAGCGCGTCCTCGCCGGGGTGCCTGGCCACGCCGGTGACGACGCCGACTGCGTTGCCCACCTCGCGGCCATAGAGGCTGCCAAGCACCGGCCACGCGATCTCGGAAACGAGGAATGAAGGCGAGAGGCCTGAAACATCGAACACAAGTCGCGCCCGCCGGTTGTCCGGGCGGTGCAGGCCATAGTCGGGAGCGCGGCCTGTGATGGCGCAGGCGATGTCGAGGAAATCGCCATAGCGATTGGTGCGCGCGCCCAGCACCGAATTGCAGAACACCACCGCGTTGGACTCGCCCCAGGCGACGTCGCTGCCCTGCGCCGGCCGGTGCCCGGCCTGGTAGGGAGCGCAGGTCCAGCTCTGCTCGCAGCCAAGCTTGCGATAGGCTTCCATCATCCGCCGCGCCATGCCGCGCTGCGGCTCCTCGAGGCGGATGCGCGAGCAGCCCATCAGGTCGAGTGCGCCGACATTGAGCGTCGAGCGCACCGCGACGCGCGCGCCGCCCTCGACAAGCCGTTCGGCAAACAGTGTGCCGGAATCGCCGTGGTAGAGCGCCCCGTCAATATGCGTCGAGGCGATTGGGATGAGCCGCGGCGCGTCGAGCAGGCGGGCACTTTCGGCAACGATGCGCATCGCCATTCCCGTGCCGTCCCGACCGGCGGCGATCGCCTGTTCTTCCGCGCTCAAGGTTAGGCTCATAACAGCACCTTGCGCATGGTGATCGAGGTCGCCCGGTCGTAGCCTTCATGCGCGGTGCGTTCGGTCTCGTCAAAGCCGAGCCGCACGAAAGCCCGGTGGTTTCCATCGAGTTCGATGCGCGTTTGCAATTCGACGGCGCCCTTGCCACGGCTAACGGCAAGGTCCTCGGCGGCCTGCATCAGCAGCCTGCCGATGCCTTGCCCCTGCAAGTCTGGCTCGACGGCGAGCTTGCCGACATAGAGGGTATCGGCGCGCTCCTGCGTGAAAACGCAGCCGGCGATCCGGCCGTCCCGCAGCGCCAGGAGCCCGATTTCCTGCCGGGCCTTTTCCTTGAGCCTTTCGGCGGTCAGCAGATGCGCCGAGGAGGGCGGATCGATGACGCCGTCCATATAGGCGAAAGAGCGCATGATCAGCGAATACAGTTCCTCCCATCGCCCGAAATCGGGTCGGATTTGCGTAACGAAGACGCCTGTCGGCCGGTCCATGCGATCAGGCTCTCTTGTAGCGGATCGTGTCGAAGCGCGCGCCGAGCGCGTCGTAGAGCAAAAGCCGGCCGACAAGCGGCTCGCCGATGCCGGTGATCAGCTTTATCGTCTCCATCGCCTGCAGCGTGCCGATGACGCCGGTCAGCGCGCCGACAATGCCGGCAACGGCGCAGGACGGCACCAGCCCCTCCGGAGGCGCTTCCGGGAAAAGATCGCGGTAGCCCGGGTTCGGCTTGCCGTCGGCGCCGGCCTCGAACGGCTTCAGCACGGTCAGCGAGCCGTCGAAACGGCCGACGGCGGCGTGCACCAGGGGCTTGCCTTCCGCCGCGCAGGCATCGGCCACCGCGTAGCGCGTCTCGAAATTGTCGGAGCCGTCGACCACGATGTCGTAGCGGGCGACGAGGGCAGGGGCGCTGTCCGCCGTCAGCCTGAGGCGGTGCGGCTCCACCACGACATTGGGGTTGATGCGCGTGATCGCTGCCGACG
>NZ_RZOI01000015.1:0-24847 GCF_004022645.1 Mesorhizobium sp. M4A.F.Ca.ET.020.02.1.1
GTGTGGCCCGGGCCCTTCGGCGCAATCATGACGACATCCACGGTCGACTTCGGCTCGATCAGGCCGAAATGCACGTTGAGGCCGTGCGCAAAGGCAATCGCCGCGCCATCGCGGATGTTCGGCGCGATCTCGTTCTTGTAGATGTCGGCCTGCAGTTCGTCGGGCGTCGCCATCATCATCAGGTCGGCCCATTTGGCGGCGTCCGCGACGGTCAACACCTTGAGCCCGTCGGCCTCGACCTTCTTGGCGGTCGCCGAGCCGGCCTTAAGACCGATGGCGATGTCCTTGACACCGGACTCCTTGAGGTTGAGCGCATGCGCCCGGCCCTGGCTGCCATAGCCGATGATGGCGACCTTCTTGCCCTTGATGAGGTTGAGATCGGCGTCACGATCGTAATAGACACGCATTTTCGTCTTCCTTCCCGTTTTGAAGATCAGAGCATGATGCCGAAAAGTGTGAAGCGGTTTTCGGACGACATCATGCTCTATCTCTTTGATTTAGAGCCGGATTCAGATTTCAGGTCGACTTGACCTGAAATCATCCGGCTCTGGGGCCTAGCGGCCGGTTGTTTGCTCCATGGAGAGCGAGAAACTGCTGCGTCGCACGGGCGGCATCGCCACCGATCGTCGCCTCAGTCAATTCCAGCCGGTCGCCGAGCAGAAGCCTCATCTGCACATCGCGGGCGACCAGCCCGAAAAAGGTGCGGAATGCCGTTTCGGAATCCGCGAAATCCAGCAATCCGGCCTCGCGTCCCGCTTCCAGCACCGGCTTCAAGCGCCTGGCGAGCGCGAAACGTCCATTCTGCAGCACTATGGCGCCGAGGTCATCCTTGCCGGAACCGGCATGGCCGACGGCTACCCGGTTCAGCGCGATCGAGGTGTCGCTCGAAATCACCTTGAGCCAGTCCGAGGCAAAGCGTTCGAGGCTCGCCGTCAGCGAGGCGATATCGAGGCCCTTGCGGTCGACGGGCGCCACGCGCACCTTGGAGGCCTGCCACTGCACCGTCGCCGTCAACAGCCCGTCGCGGTCGCCGAACCATTTGTAGAGCGTTTCCTTGGAGCAGCTTGCCCGCCGCGCCACCGCGGTCATGGTCAGGCTATCGCCCTCCTCGACGAGCAGGCGAAGGGCAGCGTCGAGAACGGCCTGCTGCCGCTCCGTCAGCGTCTCGCTGCTGTCGATCTCGGCGCCTGCCTGCAACACGTTTCTTTCTCGCCTGATGAAAGGTCACGCCTGGTTGCGTACCGTACGTTACGGTTCGGCATATTGCGCAATCCTGCTGCCGACGCAAGGACAAAATGGAGAAAATCATTTTGGTATCCAGATGCAGCGCGCAAACCGCCAGGTCTGGCTGGCTCAGTCGCCGGCAGGCGGATCGCGCAACCTGCCGAGCAGGGTGGCCAGTGTCTCAACGTCCTCGACCGGAAGCCTGGCGCCCACCAACTCGGCGATCGACCGCCCGTAGACGGCCCACATGCGGCGACGCGTCTCGCGCCCGCTGCCGGTTGTGCGGATGGTCTGGCCGCGGCCGTCATCCGCGACCGGCAGCTTCTCGACCAGGCCATCGGCCTCAAGCCGCGCCAGCAGCCGCGAGATGTTGTATTGCGCAAACAAGGTCCGCTCGATCAGCTGGAACGGCCGCAGCCCGCCCTCGCCCGCTTCGGCAAGCTCGTGCAGCACGTCGTACCAGGCAAGCGGCGGCAGGCCGTTCTCCTTCAGCGCATCCTCGACCTTTTCCACGAGCTGGCGCGAAACGCGTATCAGGCGGGCCCAGGCCTTGATGGCGGCAGGCGAAGGGGAGGTTTTCTCGGTCATGCCAAATCATAGAAGGTAGATGCAATTGCATCAAGCTTGACGATCAATGCATCTGCATCTATATAGATGCATCTGCATCGATATGAAAGGCAAATCCGATGAAGCACGAAATCTGCAAGATCGCCGACATCCCGGAGACGGGCAGCCTGATTGCCCCGTTCTTTGGCCGCGAGGTGCATGTCTGGCGCAGCGGCGACCGCGTCCGCGCGGCCGCCAATGCCTGCCTGCATTTCGGCGGACCACTCGACTGCAAGGACGGCAAGCTCGTCTGCCAGTGGCACGGCGCATCCTTCGATATGGCCAGCGGTGACCGCGTCGAAGGGCCGGCGCCTAAAAACGCGCGCCTGATGTTTCTCTCGACTCGCGTCGAGGACGGCGCGCTCAACTATGTCTGGGGAGAGTGAGATGTCCGGCAAGCTCACACTCGTCAGCCATCATTTGTGCCCCTATGTGCAGCGGGCGGCGATCTCACTCACAGAGAAGGGCGTGCCATTCGAGCGCGTGATGATCGATCTCGCCAACAAGCCGGACTGGTTCAGGGCGATCTCGCCGCTCGGCAAGGTGCCGCTGCTCAGCGTCGATCGCGATGGCGAGGAGACGGTGATTTTCGAATCGGCGGTGATCCTCGAATACCTCGAGGAAACCGAAGCCAATCCGCTGCACCCCGTTGATCCGCTGACGCGCGCCCGGCACCGCGCCTGGATCGAGTTTGGTTCAGCCATCCTGAACGCCATCGGCCGGTTCTACTCCGCTTCCAGCGAGGCCGCGTTCCGGTCCGAAGCCAGCGGCCTGTCGGCGATGTTCGATCGGCTGGAGGCGGAACTGGCAGACCGCACGAGCCCGGGGCCCTGGTTCACCGGCGCGTATTTTTCACTGGTCGACACCGTCTACGGGCCGATCTTCCGCTATTTCGACGTCTTCGACCGGATCAGCGATTTCGGCATCCTCGATCGAAAGCCGATGGTCGCGGAATGGCGCCAGGCGCTGAGCGAACGGCGGTCGGTGAAGGAAGCGGTCGACCAGGATTATCCGCAGCGCCTCGAGGCCTTCCTGCGCGCCAAGGCTTCGCGTTTGTCTCAGATCATCCGGCAAGGTGATCAGGCCACCGTGCTTCCTAGCCTCGATTTCGACATTCGTCTCGATAGCGATCGCCTCGCGCCAGGCGGCGCGGAACAGCACGCCGAACAGGGCCGCACGATGCACCGCCAGCCCGAAGCGGCCGCCGCGTTGGGCGTCATAGCGGATGTCGAGCACCGTGCGGCCGCTTCCGGCGTCGGCGCCGTGCAGTCGGTCGATGCGGCTGCCCAATGAGAGGATGTCGTCGAGCAAGCCAAGCTCGGCCAGCACGCTGAGCCCGGTCGGCTGCAGGATCAGCCCGGAACCGACCGGCTTCGGTTCATCGAACCGCTCGAAGACGGTGACGTGGTGTCCTGACCGGTTGAGATAGAGCGCCGTGGCCAGCCCGGCCGGCCCGGCGCCGGCAATCGCGATATCGAGAGATTCTTGCATTGCCCGCCCAGCCCGAACAGCAGCATTGCCAAATCAAGCCACCGCGCTAACGCATCGCGCCTTAGGCTTGCGCGGCGTCGAATGCGGCTCGCGCCTCGCGCACCGCGTCATGGTTGAGTTCGGCCCATTGGACGACCTGATACAGGGGCACGAACATCGAACGCCCGAGATCGGTCAGGCTGTATTCGACACTTGGCGGCTTGGTTGGGAACACCTCGCGATGGACGTAGCCGTCGCGCTGCAGTTCGTGCAGGGTTTGGGTCAGCATGCGCTGCGAGATGTCGGGAACCAGCCGCCGCAGTTCACCGAAGCGATAAGGCTTTTCCGCAAGCGCCGTTACCAGCAACGGGCTCCATTTGCCGTTCATGCCTTGCATGACGTCGCGAACCGGGCAATTGGCGAAATTGGCGCCGTCCGTCATCGCCTTGTAGATCTCGATCTTCGATTTCAGATTGACGATCTTGCCGTCCATCGCTGGTTCCCTGCGTGTGCCTACCTCCCGGAAAACTGCCTTCTTTACGGAGAGCGGTCAATTCCTAATTTAGTGCTGGTCTCTTTTTGAGACCATCAAGAGCACCCGCCGCTTCGGCGCAACATCAGGATCACTCCATGAGCGAAACCCTTCTCGTCACCGGCGCCTCCGGCCAGCTTGGCCGCAGCGTCCTGCGCCATCTGCTCGACGCGCAGAAGATTGCGCCGGCGCGCATCATCGCCACCACGCGCAATCCCGAAAGCCTCGCCGATCTCGCGGCGCTCGGCATCACCGTCAGGGCGGCCGACTTCAATGACCAGGCCTCGCTGGAACAGGCCTTCGAAGGTGCCGACCGAGTGCTGATCATCTCGACCGGCGACCTCGACCTCAAGAGCGACCGGCGCCTCAAGCAGCATCAGGCCGCGGTAGCCGCCGCCAAGGCGGCCCGCGTTTCGCATCTGCTCTACACCTCGATGCCCAATCCGGAGCCGGGCTCGCCGGTGCTGTTTGCCGGCGACCACTACGGCACTGAACAGGCGATCAAGGCGAGTGGTATCGCCTACACGATCTTCCGCAACGGCTGGTACCAGGAGAACCTGTTCCTGGCGCTGCCGCACGCAATTGCCTCGGGCAAGTGGTATACGTCGGCGGGCGAAGGGCGTATCGCCCATGGAGCGCGCGACGACATGGCCGCCGCGATTGCCGCCGGCCTCGCTTCCGGCTCGACCGACAGCCGGATCCACACGCTGACCGGCCCGCAGGCCTATACGACGACCGAGATCGCCGCCCTCGTTAGCGAGGTCACCGGCAAACCGCTTGAAGTCATTCAGTTGCCCGACGAGGCCCTGACCGAGGGCGTGAAGGCAGCCGGCGTTCCCGAGGAGTTCGCCCGCGTCATCGTTTCCTTCGACGCCAACACCCGCTCCGGCCGCATCTCCATGGTGACGGACGCGATCGAGACGCTGTCGGGACGCAAGCCGAAGTCGCTGAAGCAGTTCCTCGAGGCGAACAAGGCAGCGCTCGCCGGCTGAGGCGGCAGCACGCGGTCACAACTGTGAAGGCCGCGCTCCTTGCGGGCGCGGCCTTTCTCTATATCGCCACCTGCGTGCCGATCTCGACCACGCGTCCGGTTGGGATCTGGAAGTACTCTGTCGCATCCGCCGCCGTTCGTGCCAGGCCGATGAACAGCCGGTCCTGCCACAGCGGCATGCCGGAATTGGGAGAGGCTTTCAGCGAACGCCGCGACAGGAAGAAGGACGTCGTCATAATATCGAACTTCCAGCCCTGCTTACGGCAGATCGCCAGCGCGCGCGGGATGTTGGGCTGCTCCATATAGCCGAAGTTCAGCGTCACCCGCATGAACAGTTCGTTGACCGTCTCCATCTTGACGCGGTCGCTGTCGGGCACCACCGGCTGCGGCGCGGTCACCACCGAGAGGATGACGTTCTGCTCGTGCAGCACCTTGTAGTGTTTCAGGCTGTGCATCAACGCGGTCGGCGCGCTCAAGGGATCGCTGGTCAGGAACACGGCCGTGCCCGACACCAGCTGCGGCTTCTTCTTCAGCAGGTTGCCGGCGAGGAAATCGAGTGGGATCTCGTTGCGACGGGTCTTGTCGAACAGGTAGCGGCTGCCCCGCACCCAGGTCCACATGGCCATGATGATCGCGAAGGCCACCGCCAGCGACGCCCAGCCACCCTCAAATACCTTGACGATGTTGGAGGCGAAGAAACCGACGTCGATGAAGGCGAACAGCGCCGTCAGGCTGATCGCCAGCCAGGACGGCCATTTCCAGATGCGCGACATGACGACATAGAGCAATACCGTCGTCACCAGCATATTGCCGGTCACCGAGATGCCGTAGGCCGAGGCCAGCCTGCTGGATTCGCCGAAGCCGACCACCAGCAGCATCACCACCAGCGCCAGCAGCAGGTTGACGCGCGGCATGTAGATCTGGCCGGACTGCTTTTCCGACGTGTGCAGGATCTCGAGCCTGGGCAGCATGTTGAGCTGCACCGCCTGCCTGGTCAGCGAAAAGGCGCCGGAGATCACCGCCTGGCTGGCGATGACGGTCGCGGCGGTCGCCAGCACCACCATCGGTATCAGCGTCCAGCCCTCGTTCATTTCAAAGAACGGATGGCCGACGACGCCGTTCTTCGTCAGCACGAAGGCGCCCTGCCCGGCGTAGTTGAGCAGCAGGCAGGGAAACACGATCGCCAACCAGGCGAGCACGATCGGTTTGCGGCCGAAATGGCCGAGATCGGCATAGAGCGCCTCGGCGCCGGTGACGGCGAGGAAGATGGCGCCGATGGTGACGAAGGCGACGTCCGGCGAATGGATCAGGAAGGCGACGATGTAGTGCGGGCTGACCGCCAGCAGGATTTCGGGATCGTCGATGATGTGGTTGAGGCCTGACAGGCCGATGGCGAGGAACCAGACAGCCGTGATCGGGCCGAAGATCAGCGCCACGCCGCCGGTGCCGAACCGCTGCACCGCGAACAGGATCGCCAGGATGAGCAGCGTCAGCGGCACCACGTAAGGCTGGAAGGCAGGCGTAACGACATTCATGCCTTCGACCGCGGACAGCACCGAGATGGCCGGCGTGATGACCGCATCGCCAAAGAACAGCGAAGCGCCGACGATGCCAATGGCGAGGATGATCGCCGAGCGCGTGGCAAAACTGCTGCGCGCCAGCGCCATCAGCGACAGCACGCCGCCCTCGCCGCGGTTGTTGGCGCGCAGCACGAACATGATGTATTTGATGGTGACGATGATGGTCAGCGACCAGATGATCAGCGACAGCACGCCGAGAATGTCGCCGCGCTCGGCGACCTCGCCGCCCGACGACGCCACCAGCGCCTCGCGGAACGCGTAGATCGGGCTCGTGCCGATATCGCCATAGACCACACCGAGCGCGCCCAGCATCAACACCTTGGTGCTGTGCTGCTCGATTTCTGGATGGCTCGATTGG
This sequence comes from Mesorhizobium sp. M4A.F.Ca.ET.020.02.1.1, assembly GCF_004022645.1. Taxonomy (NCBI): domain Bacteria; kingdom Pseudomonadati; phylum Pseudomonadota; class Alphaproteobacteria; order Hyphomicrobiales; family Phyllobacteriaceae; genus Mesorhizobium; species Mesorhizobium sp. M4A.F.Ca.ET.020.02.1.1. Next base: position 6,762 of record NZ_RZOI01000015.1, read on the forward strand.
TCGACGGGTTCTGCCTCACTACCAGTGTTGGCAAGGGCCATAAACGACACTCCGATAAACGCGCGGTGCTCTACGCTTGCTGCGATGCAATATCAAGTGCCGTCACGTTATGGCTTCCATGCCGGCAACGCGGGGCTTGCCTCTCTACCAACCGCAAGCTCCGAGAAACCGTCCCACCGTGCCGGCCATGCCATACTCCAATGCATCGGCTGTCAACCCGTGACCGATTGACACTTCGGCCAACGCCGGAATGCGCTTTGCCAGCGCCGGCAAATTGGCCACCGTCAGGTCGTGCCCGGCATTGACCTGCAGCCCCGCGGCAAATGCCGCATCCGCTGTTTTTCCCAATTTTTCCAGTTCCTTGGCTGCCTTGATGGAATCGGAATGGCAACTGCCGTATGGGCCCGTATAGAGCTCGATGCGGTCGGCGCCGGTGTCGCGCGCGGCATTCACGCCGCTCGGATCCGAATCGGCAAACAGCGACACGCGAAAGCCGCTTTTCTTCAGCCGCTTGACGATCGGAGTGAGGAACGCCGCGTCGGCGATGAAGTTCCAGCCATGGTCCGACGTTGCCTGGCTTGGATCGTCCGGCACCAGCGTCACCTGGTCGGGCTGGTGCTGTTCCACAAGCGCCAGGAATTCCTCCGTGGGATGGCCCTCGATGTTGAATTCCGCCTTCGGGAACTCGTCGTCGATCAGCGCCCTGATCTGAGGCAAATCGGCGCGCCGCGTGTGCCGCTCATCGGGCCGCGGATGCACGGTCAGCCCGTGCGCGCCGGCGGCGAGCGCAATGCGGCCGAGCCCGATCACGCTCGGCCAGGGCAGATCGCGGCGGTTGCGCAGCATGGCGATGGCGTTGAGGTTGACGGAAAGCTTGGCGGGCATGGCTTCGGGTCCCCGAGTGCATTGGCGGCGCATCTATACCGTCTTTGGTGGGAACAGACAGGGGGTTTCCGGTGTTCCAGACGGAAGGACGGCCGCAAGCGGAAGGAGGTGCCTGTGAATTTCCTCGAAACCGTGCCGGCGATACGCCGCATCGACACCGACCGCGACGACCTTCTCGCCATCGACGTCGTCGGCGATGTCACCGGCGCCGATGCAGAAAACCTGTTCGGCCTGCTGGAGGCCGCCTGCGCACTCCATTCGAAGATCGACGTGCTGGTGCGGCTCGTCGAACTCGGTGGTGTTGACTGGAGCAATGTCGCCGGCGAAACGCTCACACAGGGCACGACCTTGGCGCTGCGGCATGTCGGCCGCTGCGCCACGATCGGCGAGCCGGACTGGACTAGCGAGTTTCACGGCCTTCTTGCAAAACCCCTGCCCGTCGACCTCAAGTATTTCAAGGCCGAGGACGAGGCCGCCGCCTGGAAGTGGCTCGGCGCCGTACCGATCGCGCGACGTTGACGGGCCGCCTTACCTGACCACGGTCAGCCGCTCCGCAGCCCGCGTGATCGCCGTATAGAGCCAGCGCTGGCGTGTTTCCTTGAAGGCCCAGCTTTCGTCGAACAGCACGACGTCGTTCCATTGCGAACCCTGCGCCTTGTGCACGGTCAGCGCATAGCCATAGTCGAAATCGTCGAAGCGCTTCTTCTGCTGCCAGGGGATCTCGGCGTCGGGGTCCTCGAACGCCGCCTTGAGCAGCTTGATCTTGGCGACGCCGCGGTCCGGATCGTCCTCTTCCGGCGAGACCAGCAGGTTGATGCCGGGCTTCACCGTCTCGCGCGACGAGGTCATCACCTTCCACAGCGAGCCGTTGAGCAGGCCCTTGGCGGGGTCGTTGCGCAGGCAGACCAGCTTGTCGCCGGCCTGCGGGAAGTCGGCGTTGAAGCCCTTCAACTCGCGCAGCCGCTGGTTATAGCGCCTGCGCGTGCGGTTGGTGCCGACCAGCACCTGGTCCGCCTTCAGCACCAGTTCCTGGTTGACGTCTTCCTTGCCGATGACCTGCGCCGTGCCGTAGTCGCCGCGCATGAATTCGCGGCCTTCGCGCACGTCGAGCGCCAGCCGTATGATCGGATTGTCGCGCGCCTGGCGATGGATTTCGGTGAGCAGAACGTCCGGTTCGTGCTCTGTGAAGAAGCCGCCGCCGGATATCGGCGGCAGCTGCGCCGGATCGCCGAGCACCAGGATCGGCGTGCCGAAGCTCATCAGGTCGCGGCCGAGTTGCTCGTCGACCATCGAGCACTCGTCGATGACGACCAGCTTGGCGCGCGCGATCGGGCTTTGCCGGTTGAGCGAGAAGGTCGGCGAGATCGACGTCTTGCCGGTCACCTCGTCCGACACCGATTCCTCGCCCTTCGGCCTGTAGATCAGCGAATGGATGGTGCGGGCATTGACCGCGCCCTTGGAGCGCAGCACCTGCGCCGCCTTGCCGGTGAAGGCGGCGAACTGAACCTGGCCGTCGACATGCTCGGCGAAATAGCGCGCCAGGGTCGTCTTGCCGGTGCCGGCATAGCCGAACAGCCGGAAAATCTGCGGCCGGCCATCCTTCAGCCAGCGCGCGACCGCCTTCAAGGCCTCGTCCTGTTGGGGGGAGAATTCCATCAGCTGGAAAGACCGGATTCGCGAGCGAAAGACAAGGTCAGCGGCCATATCGACCACCGCCGGTGGTGAACTCGGCGTCTACTGCGGCTCAAACTATCAGGCGCCAACTAGAACGTAAAGGGAACAAATCTTATCGCGTCTCAGTTGGATTCGAACGGCGTGGAGGTCAGGCAAGAGCCATCGCCGCTGGCGGGTCGCGATCGTCGGGTGGAACGGGGACAGGAACGTATCCGGCATAGCTGACACTGACGCGCGCTTGCCCTTTCGAGCGCGACCGGAGCGTATCCTCCAGCTTGAACATGTTTGCGAGCGGCACTAGCGCATTGACGACCACCTCCATCCCCCGGATTTCTTGACTCTCGATCTTGCCGCGACGGCTCTTCAGGTCGCCGGCAATGTCGCTGACATAATCCTCCGGCGTCACCACCTCGACCTTCATGATCGGCTCAAGCAACCGCACGCCGAGTTTGGGCGCTGCTTCCCTGAAGCAGGGGCGACTTGCGATCTCGAAAGCAGAAGCCGAAGAGTCGGTTTCGTGACAGGCGCCATCCACTAACGTCGCCTTGACGCCGATCATCGGGAACCCTGCAAAGGGGCCCAAGGATAGGACGCTGCGCAGCCCCTTTTCGACTCCCGCAATATATTCGTCTGGCATCGCACCGTCGACGATCGTGGACACAAATACGAAGTTCGCGTTATATGCGTTCGGCTCGAACGCAATCTTGACGCGAGCGAACTGGCCCCTACCGGCGAAAATCCTCTTGTGGGTGTAGTCCTGTTCGCAGGCGTGGGTGATCGTTTCGCGATAGGCCACTTGCGGAGCACCGACATTCACGCCGATCTCAAATTCGTCGCGCAGGCGGTCGACCATGATGACCAGGTGATACTCGTCCCTGCCGGCGATGATCGTTTGGCCCGATTCCTCATCTGACGTAACTTGGAAGTCAGGATTCTCATCCGCCAGCTTCGACAAGGCGACAAGCAGCTTCTCCTGATTGGCTTTCGATTTCGGCTCGATCGCGATTTGAAGCAAAGGCCATGGCGCGGCAGACGATTCCACCTGGCCCCTACCGCCCGCGGTCGAGTTGGGGATCGTTCTCGAGCAGGATCGGCTTGCCGTGCGGCGTGGCGTGCGCGGCGCGCTCCCAGGCAGCGGCAAGCGTGTCGACCTCGACCCTGCCGGCGACGCCCTTGGCCGACAGCAAGCTCTCCAGCGCATCCAACCAGTGCTCGTAATAGTCATGGCCGTCGGCTGCTGCACCCGGCTTCTTCACTTCAGCGGACAATGCGTCGGCCCATTCGCGCCAGGAAAACAGGCCCTTGTCATGCAGCGCCACCGTCATGGCGAAGACTTCGGCCTGCCACGGCTCGGCGAAGACCGGCTCATCGAAGGCCGCCGGCAGGTCTTCACGCCGGCTCAAGATAGCTCTCCCAGGCATCGATCGACACGGTCAGCGTCGGGTCGGCGCCATCGCCCCAGATCTCCGTGCCGTCGAAGACGACCGTATAGACCCATTGCGGGTTCTCGCCTTGCCCGTGCGCGTTGCTGTCGGGAAAGACAAAACCCTCGCGCACCGCCTCGATGGTGCCTTGCCTGCCGCGCGCATAGCGCGGCAGCCGCGTGTGGCCGTTCGGATTGAAATTCTTCGTCCGCACCCGCTGGCCGGCCTTGAACAGCGCCGGCGTGGCGACCGGCCGGTTGCATGGGCCGCCCCTGGCCAGCGCAGCCGGCACGTTTTCCGCCTTCAGCACCCTCTTGGGAGTCGCGGCCGGATCGATCGCCCGGCCCTCGGCCAGATCGCGGTCACTGATGAAGCCATGTCGCTTGAGCAGCACTTCCAGCGCCTTGATCCAGATCTGGTAGTAGCTGGAAGCATAGTAGTCGGCCGGATGCAGAGATTCTCGCGCGTGCCGGCTCTCGTCGATGTTCCAGGCGCCCATGGCGCCGGCGGTGAGCGTCACGCCGAGGGCCCGCCCTTCCCAGGCGGCATGGAAATAAGGCTCGTCCGTTTCGGGCGCGACCGGTCCGAAACCCATCTGCCCGCCGAGATCCTGCGGCCCGTTCATGCCGGCTCCCCCGTCATGGCGGCGCCTTGGCCAGCGCGGTGCCGATCATCGCATCGCGGCTCACCAGCTCGGCCAGTTGCTCCTCGCTCCAGCCCTCGGTGCCCTTCGGCCGCATCGGCACCACCAGATAGCGCAGCTCCGCCGTCGAATCCCAGACGCGGATCTTCTTGTCCGCCGGCAGGGTCAGGCCGAATTCGGCCAGCACGCCGCGCGGATCGATCACCGCCCGCGAGCGATACGGCGGCGCCTTGTACCAGACCGGCGGCAGGCCGAGCACCGTCCATGGATAGCAGGAGCACAGCGTGCAGACGACGAGATTGTGCGTCTCTTCGCTGTTGAAGACGGCCTGCATGTGCTCGCCCTGCCGGCCGGTATAGCCCAGCGATTCGATCGCCGCCGTCGCATCGCGCCTCAGCCAGTCGGCATAGGCCGGATCGGTCCAGGCCTTGGCCACCACCTGGGCGCCGTTGCGCGGGCCGATCTTGGTCTCGTAGGTGTCGACGATGACGTCGATCGCGGCCGGATCGATCAGGCCTTTCTGGGTGAGGATAGTTTCCAGCGCGCGCACGCGCGCCGCGAACGGATCGAGTTCGTTGTCATGGTCATGATCGTGGGACATGAGCTCAGACTAGAACCGCCGACACGTGGCCGCAAGCATGACGGCTTGGGCCAGCAAGCGGCGGTCGAGCTATTCGGCCGCCGCTTTCTGGAGCTGGATGACCCGGCCTTCTTCCGGATCGAACAGCGACGGTTGCTCCGCACTTTCGACAGCATGCAGCGCCGACCGGCTCTTCTTAAAGGAGAAGCCGAGCAGCCAACCGGAGAAATTCTCGAAATAGACGTAGATCACCGGCGTGACGAAGAGCGTCAATGCCTGCGAGGCGAGCAGGCCGCCGACCACCGCGACGCCGAGCGGCTGGCGCAGTTCGGCGCTGGCGCCGGTGCCGAGCGCGATCGGGAACGTGCCCATCAGCGCGGCAAGCGTCGTCATCATGATCGGCCGGAAACGCATCAGGCAGGCCTTGTGGATGGACTCCACCGCCGACATGCCCTCGCGCCTGAGCTCCAGCGCCACATCGACCATCATGATGCCGTTCTTCTTGACGATGCCGATCAGCATCAGGATGCCGATCACCGCGATCACCGAAATATCCATGCCGGCAAACCGCAGCGCCACCACCGCCCCGAGCACCGCCGACGGCAGGCCGGTGAGGATGGTGAGCGGATGGATGAAGCTTTCGTAGAGCATGCCGAGCACGATGTAGATGGTCAGGATAGCGCCGCCGATCAGCAGCCCCTGGTTGGCGAGCGAATCCTGGAAGATCTTGGCGGTGCCGGCAAAGCTGGTGCCGATCGTTGTCGGCATGCCGACCTGCTCCTTGAGTTGGTCGATGCGGGTCACGCTGTCGCCCAGCGCCACGCCCGGCGGCAGATTGTAGGAAATCGTCACCGCCGGAAGCTGGCCGAGCTGGTTGACGGTGAGCGCGCCGGCCGTGCGGTCGACATGGGCGAAGGCGCCAAGCGGCACCAGGCTGCCGCTCGCCGTCCGCACCTGGATGGCCAGCATGCGCTCGGGCGACCATTCGATCTTCGGGTCGAGCTCGGTGATCACGGCATAGCTGTCGGCCGAGCCGAAGATCGTCGAGACCTGATCGGTGCCGAAGCCGCCATAGAGTGCCGAGCGCAACGTATCGGTATCGATGCCGAGCTGGGCGGCCTTGTCGCGGTCCACCACCAACGACGCCTGTAGGGCATTGTTCTGCAGGTCGCTGGTGACATCGGCGAAGAAATTGTGGTCCGCCGCCATCGCGTCATTCAGCTTCTGTGCCCAGATATCGGTCTGGCCGGTATCGAGGCCTTGAACCACGAGCTGGTAGGCGCTGGCCGACGACCGCGAACCCAGCCTCAGGTTCTGCACCGGCTGCATATAGGTCTCGATGCCGGCCACCCCTGCCAGTTGCTTGCGCAGATCCGAGAGCACCTTTTCGATGTCCGGGCGCTTGTCCTTGTCCTTGAGCTGCACGAACAACTGGCCCTGGTTGAGCGCATTGTTGCCGCTGCCCGCCGACCACGCCACATGATCGACATAGGGCGAGTGGGAGAAAACGCTGGCCACCTGGCCCTGGAGCTTCGCCATGGCGTCGAACGAGATGTCCTGGCGTGCGACCGTCGTCACCGATATCTGGCCGATGTCCTCCTGCGGGAAGAAGCCCTTCGGCGAGACCTCGATCAGCCAGACCGACGCCGCAGCGGTGCCGATGAAGACGAGGAACACCAAAAAGGTGTGGCGCAAGCAGAAGCTCAGCAGCCAGTCGTAGCAGCGTGTGACGAAGTCATGCCTGTGGCCGCCTCCATGGGCTTCCCTCTCCGCCTTCGAGACCGAAAGCAGGCGCGAGCAGAGCATCGGCGTCAGCGTCAGCGAGACGAACATCGACGCCAGGATGGCGACGGTCACCACGACCGCGAACTCGTTGAAGATGCGGCCGATGACGCCGCCCATCAACAGCACGGGAATGAACACCGCCACCAGCGAGATGGAGATCGAGATGATGGTGAAGCCGATTTCGCGCGCGCCCTTCAGCGACGCGTCGAAGGCCGAGAGCCCGTCTTCCTCCATGTGCCGGAAGATGTTTTCGAGCATGACGATGGCGTCGTCGACGACCAGGCCGACGGCGAGCGTCAGTCCCATCAGCGAGATGTTGTCGATGGAAAAGCCGAACAGGAACATCGCGCCGAGCGTGGCGATCAGCGAGATCGGCACGGCGACGGCCGGGATGATCGTCGCGGTGACGCGGCGCAGGAAGACGAAGATCACCATCACCACCAGCGCGATGGTCAAAAGCAGCGTGAATTGGACGTCGTCGACGGCCTGGCGGATCGAGGTCGAGCGGTCGTTGAGCAGCTTGATCGAGGCGGCGCCCGGCATCTGGTCCTGGAAGGACGGCAGCATCGCCTTGACCCTGTCGACGACGTCGACCGTGTTGGCGTCCGGCTGGCGCTGCACGGCCATGATGATCGCGCGGGTGCCGTCATACCAGCTCGCTGTCGTCGTGGTCTGAACCGAATCGACGACGCGGGTCACATCGCCCAGCCGTACCGGGTGACCGTCTTTGGTGGCGATGATGAGATTCGCGAAACCCGCCGCGTTGTTAAGCTGAGTATTGGCGGTGATGGTCAATTGCTGCTTGTCGTTCTGCAGCACGCCGAGCGGCGTGTTGCTGTTGGCCGACGCCACCGCCGTCTGCAGCTGGTCGATCGAGATGCCGCGCGCGGCGAGCGCCGTCGGGTCGATCTGGATGCGCACGGCGTATTTCTGCTGGCCGTAGATCGAAACCTGCGCCACGCCGTCGATGGTCGACAGCGAGGGCGAGATGACGTTCTCGGCGAAGGCATCGAGATCGGTCAGCGGGACCGTGTCGCTGACCAGCGACATCAACAGGATCGGCGCGTCGGCCGGATTGACCTTGCGATAGCTCGGCGGCGCCGTCATCTCGGGCGGCAGCGACCTTTGCGTGCGCGCGATCGCCGCCTGCACGTCCGCCGCCGCTGCGTCGATGTCGCGGTTGAGCACGAACTGGATGGCGATCGAGGTCTGGCCGAGCGAATTAGTGGTCGAGATGGAATCGATGCCGGCGATCGTGGCGAACTGCTTGATCAGCGGCGTCGCGACGGAGGTCGCCATGGTCTCCGGCGAGGCGCCGGCCAGTTGGGCGGAGACGTTGACCACCGGAAACTCGGCGCTGGGCAGCGCCGCGACCGGCAGGAACTTGTAGGCGAACAGTCCGCCCAGCACGAGGGCGAACGACATCAGAAGGGTGGCGACGGGCCTGCGAATGCAGAATTCGGAGATCATTGGCTGGCCTCGCCCGCCTTGCCGGCTTGCGCCACCTTGGGTGCGCGCTGGGCGCCGCCATTGGTCGCCGCCTTGCCCTCATGCACGGCCGCGCCGTCCTTCAACCTGGTCTGGCCCTCGACGACCACCTTCTCGCCACCCTTGAGGCCCTGGCTGATGGCGCTGTTGTCGCCCTCGGTCAGCGCCACCTGGACGGGGCGCATCTCCACCGTATTGTCCGGCTTGACGACGTAGACGAACGGCCCCTTCTGGCTGGGCTGCACCGCGACCGTCGGGACCGAGGTCATTTGCGGCATCGTGCCGGCGTCGAGCACGACGTTCACATACTGGCCGGGCCATAGCGAGAGATCCGGGTTCGGTATGCTCGCCCGAGCGGCGATGGTGCCGGAGGCGGTGTCGACGCTGGAATCGACGAAGTCGAGCGTGCCCTTGCCGATCGGCGTCGGATCGCCGTCCTTGGTCAGCGTCACGTCTCCTTGCTGCGGGTCGGCCAGCGCCTTGTGCAGCAAGGCGAGGTTGCTCTCGGGCAGCGTGAAGTTCACCTGTAGCGGGTCCATCTGCGTGATGGTGACGAGCGGCGCCGTGCTGCTGCTGCCGTTGCTGGTGGTGACGAGATCGCCGACCGAGACATTGACGGCGCCGAGCTTGCCCGAGATCGGCGCCGAGATCGCCGCGTAGCTCGACTGCACTGTGTCGGCGTCGATGGTGGCCTTGTCCGCGTCGATGGTCGCGGCAGCCGCCTTCTGCGCCGCCAGCGCCTGATCGTAGGTCTGCTGCGTGCCGGCCTGCTTGGCGACGAGATCCTTGGCACGCTGCAGGTCGGCCTGGGCGCTGACCAGCATCGCCTGGTCCTTAACCAGCGTCGCCTGGTCTTTTGCGAGCTGCGCCTTCAGCGCCCGGGCATCGAGCGAGAACAGAAGATCGCCGGCCTTGACCATCTGCCCGTCCTTGACCGCGATCGAGACGATCTGGCTGGAGACGCGGGCGTTGATGGCAACCACGGCCGGCGAGGATACGAAGCCGATGGCATAGCGGCGGATGGGGAAATCGGCGGTGGTGGCGGCCGCGGAAACGATCGAGGCCGAATGCGTGCCACCGCCGCCGCCCTTTGCGTTGTCCGGTGCCTTGGCCGTCTTGTCCGTGCCGTTGCTGGCGGCCTGACGGCCCGAAATCAGTTGCTGGACTTTGCCCAGCGCCGTCGGCGAAAGGTAGAGACCGGCCCCGGCAACGCAGGCCAGCGCAATCACCGCAAAGACGATTTTTCCGCGCATCGACAACAAGCCCTCTCACGCGACACGCCGAATCCGGTGGTCTATTTCTGCTCGATCCGCGGCGCCTTGCCGCGAATTTCGTCGAAATAGATAGGACAACGCTTTGGCGGAAAAGGGCCAAAACACGGCATTACGAAGATTTAATGTGCAGTGCACAATAAGGAGGCAACCCGACCGAAGGGCCGGGGTCGCGACCTAAGATCTGTTGAGATTCAGGTAGGCCGAGTCGAAAACGGTGATTACCGGAGCGGAGCGTACTTTTGGCTACGTGAGCACCGGAAGCGCAGGAAGGCGCCGTTTGCAGACCGGCCTTACCTGAATATCAAAAGATCTTAGCGCAGCATCGGCCACAGCGTCGCCGCCAGCAGCACACCCATGGCGATGTTGAACCATTTCAGCCGCACCGGATCCGACAGGAACCCGCGCAGCGCCGTGCCGAAGCCCGCCCACACCGAGACGCTCGGCAGGTTGACGATGGTGAAGGCGACCGAGATCAGCACCACCGACAGGAACGGGTGCTCCGCATTGGCATAGACGGCCATGGCGGTGATCGCCATCACCCAGGCCTTGGGATTGACCCACTGGAATGCGGCCGCATCGATGAAGCGCATCGGTCGCGCTTCCGTCTCGCCCTTGCTGCTCAGCGAACGCGACATGGCGATCTTCCAGGCGAGATAGAGCAGATAGACGCCGCCGGCGATCTTCAATCCGGTGTGCAGCACCGGAAACGCCGTCAGCACCGCGCCGAGCCCGAAGCCGACGGCAAGCAGCAGCACCAGAAATCCGATGCTGATGCCGAGCATGTGCGGAACGGTCCTGACGATGCCGAAATTGACGCCGGAAGCCAGCAGCATGAGGTTGTTCGGCCCCGGCGTGATCGAGGTGACGAAGGCGTAGACCAGGAGCGCAAGGAACGTTTCAAGCGGCATGACGTCCTCCCAGACAAGTCATCGCGTCGAATAGGTCAGTATAATTGTCCTTTTATACCGGGCGCGCAAAGGCCACCCTGGAGCATCAACCGGGCCAGACGGTCAGGACGGAAATGACGACCTGCCGGCGCTTCGGCGCCGGCCTCCTACATGCCCTGCGGGCCGCGGTTCATCGCCGCCACGCCGGTGCGGCAGATCTCTACCAGGCCGAGCGGCTTCATGATCGCGATGAACTGGTCGAGCTTGGAGCCCTTGCCGGTGATCTCGAAGATGAAATGCTCGGTGTTGGCGTCGATGACGCTGGCGCGGAAGGCGTCAGCCAGTCTCAGCGCCTCGACGCGGCTGTCGCCGGTGCCGGCGACCTTGACCAGGGCCAGTTCCCGTTCCAGCGGCCGCTCCTGGCCAAGCTCGTGCGAGCGTACGGTGAGGTCGACCACGCGGTGCACCGGCACGATGCGCTCGAGCTGGTGCTTGATCTGCTCCAGCACATGCGGCGTGCCGCGCGTCACGATGGTGATGCGTGACAGGTGCTTCTCGTGCTCGGTTTCCGAGACGGTCAGGCTCTCGATGTTGTAGCCGCGGCCGGAGAACAGGCCGATGACCCGGGCAAGCACGCCCGGCTCGTTGTCGACCAGCACGGAGAGGGTGTGGTTCTCCGGCTTTTCCGTTTCCTTGGCGATGAAATAGGCGGAGCCGGTCGGTTGGAGCTGTGCGTTCATGGGGTGAATCTCGATTTCAACTCTTGGGTCTAATTCTCTGTTTGCGCACGGCTTCCTTCGACCAGCCCTGCCTTGGCTCGTCGCCTACACCAGTTCCCTGCCTTTGGCGTCGATGGCATTGGCCACCGCCTCGTCGGTCGCCTCGTCGGGGAGCAGCATCTCGTTATGCGCCTTGCCCGACGGGATCATCGGGAAGCAGTTGGCCAAAGTCGCCACGCGGCAGTCGAACAGCACCGGCTTCTTCACCGCGATCATTTCCTTGATCGCGTCGTCGAGCTCGTCCGGCTTGTCGCAGCGTATGCCGTGGCCGCCATAGGCTTCGGCCAGCTTGACGAAGTCCGGCATCGCCTCGGTGTAGGAATGTGACAGCCGGTTGCCGTGCAGCAGCTGCTGCCACTGCCTGACCATGCCCATATACTGGTTGTTGAGGATGAAGATCTTGATCGGCGCTTCGTACTGCACCGCCGTGCTCATCTCCTGCATCGTCATCTGCACCGAGGCATCACCGGCGATGTCGATGACCAGCGCATTGGGATGCGCGATCTGCACGCCGAGGGCTGCCGGCAGTCCATAGCCCATCGTGCCCAGCCCGCCCGACGTCATCCAGCGGTTCGGCTTCTCGAAATGATAGTGCTGCGCCGCCCACATCTGGTGCTGGCCGACCTCGGTGGTGATGTAGGTGTCCATGTCCTTGGTCAGCGCATACAGCCGCTGGATGGCGTATTGCGGCATGATCACATCGGCGTTCGGCTTGTAGGCCAGCGAGTCGCGCGCCCGCCATTTGGCGATCTGCTCCCACCACGGGTAGAGCGCCTTCTTGTCGGCCTTGGCGGTCGCCCGCCACAGCCGCACCAGATCCTCCAGCACCCGGCCGACATCGCCGAGGATTGGCACGTCGGTATGGACGTTCTTGTTGATCGACGACGGATCGATGTCGATGTGGATCTTCTTCGAGTTTGGCGAGAACGCGTTGAGCCGCCCGGTGATGCGGTCGTCGAAACGGGCGCCGATGCAGATCATCACGTCGCAATCGTGCATGGCCATGTTGGCCTCGTAGGTGCCGTGCATGCCGAGCATGCCCACCCAGTTCTTGCCGGAAGCCGGATAGGCGCCGAGCCCCATCAGCGTCGAGGTGATCGGGAAGCCGGTGAGATCGACCAGTTCGCGCAGCAGATGGCTCGCCTCCGGACCGGAATTGATGACGCCGCCTCCCGAATAGATGATCGGCTTCTTTGCGCTGGCCATCAGCTCGACCGCCGCCTTGACCTTTTCCAGGTCGCCCTGGACCTTCGGCTGGTAGCTGGTGCGCGGCGCCGTCTGCGGCGGCACATAGGTGCCCTTGGCGAACTGCACGTCCTTCGGAATGTCGACGACGACCGGGCCGGGACGCCCGGTGGTCGCGACATGGAAGGCTTCGTGGATCGTGGCGGCGAGCTCGTTGACATCCTTCACCAGCCAGTTGTGCTTGGTGCAGGGCCGGGTGATGCCGACCGTGTCGCACTCCTGGAAGGCGTCGGAGCCGATCAGCGAGGTCGGCACCTGGCCGGTGAGACAGACAAGCGGGATCGAATCCATCAGCGCGTCCTGCAGCGGCGTCACCGCATTGGTGGCGCCGGGACCGGACGTCACCAGCAGGACGCCGGCCTTGCCGGTCGAGCGCGCGTAGCCTTCCGCCGCATGGCCGGCGCCCTGCTCGTGCCTGACCAGAATGTGCTCGACCTCGTCCTGCTGGAAAATTTCATCGTAGATCGGGAGAACCGCGCCGCCCGGATAGCCGAAGACATGCTTGACGCCGTTGTCCTTCAGCGCCTGCACTACCATTTCGGCGCCCGTCATTTCGCGCCGCTCGTTCCGCTCGTTGCTCATCGGTCCTGGTCCCGTACTGTCGCCATTTGGGCGTTGCTGGTCGTTTAGTCGTGTTTCGGGCAATAAAAAAGGCCCCCGAGGGAGCCTGTGTGATGCGCATGGGAGGTTTTCGCCCGGCGGTTACACCGCCTTGCCCACGCGCAGTCCTACGAGAACGAGTGCCGTTTTCATGGTGGCGGACAGTAGAGGCGGGAAAGCCGGCCTGTCAACCGGGAAAATGCTCCCGCCTCGCTACCATTCGCGCTCCGTCCCAACCGGTTCACCGAGCCGGCTTGCAATGCGCGACACGCGGATCGCATTTGGCTCCCTTCCTCGCCTGCACCGAGGTCGGGCGATGCGGCTCGGCCTTCGCCGGGCCATGATGCGATGCGCGCATCGCCAGCATCTGCTGATGGTTGAGCCTCCTGCGCGGCGCATGCTTGCCGTCGGATGTCTCGCCGATCTCCACCTGCCCGGCGCCGGCGATCACCCGCTTGTGCTTTCGGTCGGCGGCGTTCGGTTCCCCTTCGGCGATCGCCGCTGCGGGCCGGATCGTCCTGACGCCCGCGGGCTGCTTCGGCCCATGGCCGGCGGCCTCGGGCGTGCCTGCGATAACCGGCGCAGCACCTTGCGCCGGCAAGGAAGCGTTGCCGGCCTGCATCTTGACGGCCTCGCCCTTCGATGGATCGAGCCGGGCCCCGCCAAAGTCGCCCTTACGCGGCGGGACGATCTTCGCCGCCTTAATCGACGTCACGACCGCCTTCGGAAGCTCAGGCAGGCGCGGCCCCGCATTGATCGCGACGACCTGGTTGCCGAGCCGCACACGCGGCGCGTTGTTGACGACCACGGTCTGGTTGATGATCGTCGTGTTGCGGATGATGGTTACGTTTTCGCGCACCGGCCGCACGACGGTGACGAGATCGGCCGCGCCGATTGCTACCACCGGCGCGAAGCACCACCAGCCCTCGTCGACCGCGACATCGGCAATACGCGGCGGCGCCGGTGCCCAGCCGATGTCGTCGCTGCCCTGGCGCCACACCACCCAGGCCGGCGCCCATTTGTAGCCGGCGATCCAGACCCAGCCGAGTTCGGGATCGTATGCCCAGCGCCCGTAGTGGAAGACGATGCCGCCGAACGGCTCAGCCGACTCCCAGTACCAGCCCTCGTCGGTCCACACCCATCTGCCTTCCGTATAGGGCCGCCATTCAGGCCGGACGGAGGGAACCCACACCTCGCCGAACCGGCTGGAAGTCCGCCATCCGCCGTAAGTCGCGAGCCGCTCGCGGACGGTCACGGAGACCACGGCCGCGTGGGCGGCCTGGTAGGACGGCGCCGCCAACGGGGATGCGATGGTCGCGCCCAAAGCCAAGGTGACCGCGACAGCCGCTGCCAGCCCGCGCCGGGCGAATGGATGGATCGAGGACAATTGCATGACGCGCTCCCGGTTCCTTGCATCGCCATTGGCCCCCGCGCTCGTTGTCTTGAGCCGCCATGGCCGCAATGCGGCAAAAACCGATCACGATTGCGCGACCATCGAGACATGACGGCGTTGGTGAGACCTGCGCGGCGCAACGGCCGCGCAGGCCTTCCGTTCAGGCGCGGAGCACCACGCCCCTCGCCTTGGCCCAGCGCTCGACGATCTTGCGCTCCTCCGCCGTGGCGAGACGGTTGCCGAACCCGCGCACCTGGACAGCGCGGTTTTGCGGGTCGAGCTCGATCGTCAGCAAGCGCTCGATCTTGCCGAGCGCCTTGCGCCGCAGCACCCAGATCGAGGCGTTGCCGGCGATGCACTTGGCCGCATACAGCGAGACGCAGTGATGCATCGCGCGGCTCTCGGCGACCAGGTCCTCGGCCGTCCTCAGCTGGCGAACGAAGAACCGCTCGCCATGCGCCTTCGCCTCCTTGGCGGACGGCTCCCAGTCCCAGTCCTCGAGCCGCGAGCCGTCCCACGCAGGGCCTTGCGCCTGCTGCCCTTTCCCGGCGGCGCGGCGGCGCAGCGCCTCGATGCGCTCGATCGCGGCGATGTCGCGGTGCCATTCCACCATCTGCCTGCGCAGCGAGACAAGCGTGCGCCCCTTCAGGCTGTAGGCTCGATCGCGCCGGTGCATGGCGCCGAGATAGTCGCACAGGTCGTCGATCTCCTCCCGCGAGGTGGGATGTCCGCAGAAGAATCGCGCCACCTCGCGCCAGAAGGCAATCTCGCCGCGTGGCGTGCGCGCGATCTTCGTCCGGGCGAGCCGCGTGGCCAGGCCGGGATCGTCCGTGCAGGACCGGGCGATCGCCAACCAGAATGCCTCCTCGAAGGTGAAATCGCCGACGACGTTCACGAAGCAATGCACTTCCTTGCGCGACAGCCAGGCATTGGCGCCCGCCTTGTAGAGCGAGTCGCTACGCGCGGCCGCGACGTACCAAGCCTTGCGAAGCGCGACCTCGTCGGCGTTCAGCCCCGAGCTATCCAGCCAGATGGCCTCCAGCGCAGCCGAAACCGGATAGCGCGCATAAAGAAAACGGGCGGCCGCCAGCCGCAGCCGCGCAGGGTCGCGCGTCTTCAGCTTCGGGCGCCACAAGGCGCCGTCGCGGATGGCCCTGCGGGCAAAGCCCCGGCATGCTTCCTCGATCGCCCGTTCGAAATTCGGAGCGGGACGCGGCACGGCGGTAACCCGCCGCAGCGTTACCTGATATGCTTCAATGCGTTGGCGCTCGGCGTCCTGCCTGAGCTGGATCATGGACTTGGCCATGGCCGTTCTTCCTGATTGGACCCCTGTCAGCCGCACGCAATTCCAGCGTCGGCACGGAATGTGTCGATCTGGATTGCCGGGACATTGACAGGTCTCCTTTCGGGAAGACGGATTAAGGATGGGCGGCTTCTCTAGGCTCGCGGCAGATTTGATGCAAGAGGCATTCTTTCAAGACTTATGATCGGTGACAGAGTGTTGCCCGGAAGCATCTCTAGTCTTTCAGGCAACCACTATTGTCGGTGTGTCTCTCTGAAATGGGTCGCGATTGCATGACATCTGTCGCCAGGCATCATGCAGCCTTTTCCGCCGCGAACTTCCTCACCACCCGCTCCAGCAGCGGCACGTAGTCACGAAAGGCGCGCGTCTTCATGTTGGCGACCTTGCCGCCCTCGTCCCAGATGCGGACGCGCACCGCCTCCTCATGGAACGGGTTCCTGCGGAACTCGGCCACCTCCTCGGCCCTCATCGGCCCGCCCTGCAGCGACAGTGTATGGACAGAGGCCGGCGAGAGCTTGCCGAAATAGGTCGGGTCGGTGGCGCAGAGATAGCGCTTGGCCGAGACATGCAGCCGGACGCATTCGACGATGACCGGCGGGAAGAACGGCGCCAGCACCTCGCCGCCCGCCTCGTCATGGTGCTTGTCCTCGACATCGTCGGGCGAATAGGTGCCGAACTCGCTGGTGTAGTGTCCGATGTCGTGCAGCAGCGCAGCCGCCACCAGTTCGTCCGGCGCGCCGTCCTGCTCTGCCAGCCACGCGCCCTGAAGCATGTGCTCCGACATGGTGACGGGCTCGCCGAGATAGGATTCGGCACCGCGTCGCTCAAAAATGTCGGCGATGAATTCGACGATGTTGCCGCTGTTCAGCGCCTGCCCGTTCATTCCGCCGCCTCCCTGAAATCGTGCTCGATCGCCGCCAGCGTCGACAACAGCCCGTCCTTGTCGGCGTAGCAGCCCTGCAGCCAGCGCTTGCCCGAGCCGGAAAACGCCTTGCGCGCATGCATGACGCGGGTGTTGTCGACGATGAAGGCCTGCCCAGCTTCCAGCTTGAAGGTCACCTCGAAGGCGGGATCCTCGATCAGTTCGGCGAACCGGCGATAAGCGGCGTAGTATTTGTCCATCTCGGCGAATGGCACGTCGACCGTCGGCGCCAGCGAGCGGTTGTTGAAGCGGATGCAGATCAGCTCGCCGTCCGGTCCGAGCTCGATCATCGGACGCTTGGCCTTGAGCCGCACGCCAGACGAGCCGGCATATTCGAAGCGCGCCGGATAGGAACTCAGCAGACGGAACCCGTGCGGATCTTCGACCTGCAGCGCAGTCGCCACCGCGAAACCGTCGACGACGGTGGATTCGCCGCCCCAGACGGTGTTCTCGATGCAGGCCAGGATCTGCAGCGTCGGCACCGGATCGCGGTATGGATTGTCGGTATGCGCCTGCAGGCCGAGATTGGTGTAGGCGAGATTGTTCGGAATAACCTCGGCGCGCACCTCGAACCAGCGCCCGTAATTGGTTTCCCTGATGTAACCGAACAGGTCGGACACCTTGCACAGCGCCCCCGACTCCGCCGGCAGGCCATCCATCACCGCAAAGCCGTAAGTCCTCACCGCCGAAAGCCATTCCCTGAGCACGCTGCGATCGTGGCTGGCAGCCGCATATGCCGCGCGCGGCACCGAGTTCTGCATCGTCGCCCTTGTCCAGCATTGAACCACGTCGGCCGTCCAGCCTCCCTTGCGCAGTTCGACGCGGTCATAGGCATGCGTGTACAGCCAGGCTTGCGGGAAGCTGACGGTCTTTTGCTCGGGCACGAAGCTGATCTCCAGGGCGCCGCCCTTGATCGAGACTGCTCCAATCCGCGTCTCGGCCGGAATGTCGAGGATGGTGATCAGGCGCTGCCCGTTGCCGGCGCTGCGCGTCTTGTCGTCCAATGCATTGTCGCGCAGCCACATGGCGTGAAAACGGGTGCGCGTCCCGTTCTCCCAGCTGAGTTCGATCGTCCGTCCCTCGTCGCCGATCAGCGCCTTGGTCAGCATCCAGCAGCTCCATCTTTCCCGCATCCGCAGGGTTTCGGGTTGCATGATGCTGACTTCGTAGTCATAACTCAAATTATCATTTTGCAGACTATGGC
>NZ_RZOI01000160.1:0-9778 GCF_004022645.1 Mesorhizobium sp. M4A.F.Ca.ET.020.02.1.1
TCGCAGGCCCGCCTGCGCGGCGTGGCGATCGCACCCGGCACCTCCTTCCGCATCGCCGAGTCACCCTGGCATCCGGCCGTGCGCATTTCTCTCGGCTCTACAACCGAAGGGGAACTGCGCGCGGGCCTGAGCGTTGTCGCCAAGCTCCTGCTTGGCGATGCGGAGCATCTGCTGCTCGCCATCTGATGCGCGAATTGCCCTGATTTTGTGCCGTGCCGGAAATATTGTCATGATATTATTTTCCTAATTGACATGATTTGGCGCGTTCCGCATCGTTAAGGGCATAGGCTTCTCCAGAACGGGGAAATTGATTGCCCGCACCCATCATCAAGGTTGACGCCATTTCGAAAAGCTTCGGTGCCTTCAAGGTGCTGGACGGCCTGTCGATGCAGGTCATGCCGGGTGAGAAGCTGGCGCTGATCGGTCCGTCCGGCTCCGGCAAGACGACGATCCTGCGCATCCTGATGACGCTGGAGAAGATCGATGGCGGCCACATCCAGATCGACGGCGAGCAGCTCTACCACATGGAGCGCAACGGCCAGCTACTGCCGGCAGATGAGCGGCACCTCGCAAAAATGCGCCAGAAGATCGGCATGGTCTTCCAGTTGTTCAATCTGTTTCCGCACAAATGCGTCATGGACAACGTCACCCTGGCGCCGATGCTGACCAAGGGCGTCGCTCGCGCCGCCGCCGAGAAGCGGGCGATGGAACTGCTCGACATGGTCGGCATGGCCGACAAGGCCAAGAGCATGCCGGCGCAGCTTTCAGGCGGCCAGAAGCAGCGCGTGGCGATCGCCCGCGCGCTGGCTTTGTCGCCGAAGATCATGCTGTTCGACGAGGTCACCTCGGCGCTCGATCCGGAACTGGTCGAGGAGGTGCTCAACGTCATGCGCAAGCTCGCCGCCGAGACCGACATGACGATGCTGCTCGTCACCCACGAAATGGGCTTTGCCCACGACTTCGCCGACCGGGTGCTGTTCTTCGACCGCGGCCGCATCGTCGAGGAAGGCAAGCCCGATGAGATTTTCCGCCACCCGAAACAGGAGCGCACGCAGGGCTTCCTGAAGAAGATCATCGCGGCCGGACATCGCGTCTGACCAACGGGGAAAAAGCCGTCCCCAAGGCGAAGAAGCCGTCCGCGGAACCTGAGCGCCTAAACCGAACAACCAAGACAACAACAAGGAGTTGGGAACGATGAAGAAACTTGCCATTCTGGCCGGCGTCGCCGGCCTCGCGGCGACAACGATGCTGCTGGCCTCCGGCGCGCGTTCGGCCGACGACGCCAAGCTCGAGCAATTGAAGGGGCAGGGCTTCGCCCGCGTCGCCATCGCCAACGAGCCGCCCTACACGGCTGTCGCCGCCGACGGCAAGGTCTCGGGCGCCGCGCCGGATGTGGCGCGCGAGATATTCAAGCGCCTCGGCGTCAACGACATCGTCGCCTCGATCTCCGAATATGGCGCCATGATCCCGGGTTTGCAGGCTGGCCGTTTCGACGTCGTCACCGCCGGCCTGTTCATGAAGCCGGAGCGTTGCGCGGCGGTCGCCTATTCCGAGCCGGTGCTGTGCGACGCCGAGGCAATGCTGGTGAAGAAGGGCAATCCGAAGGGCTTCAAGAGCTATGAGGACGTCGCCAAGGACTCGTCCGCCACCATCGGCGCCCCGGGCGGCGGCACCGAGGAAAAGCTGGCGCTCAATGCCGGTGTGCCGCGCGAGCGCGTCATCGTCGTGCCGGACGGCCAGAGCGGCCTGAAGATGCTGCAGGACGGCCGCATCGACGCCTATTCGCTGCCCGTGCTGTCGATCAATGACCTGGTCAAGAAGGCCAATGATCCGAACCTCGAAGTCATCGCTCCGGTGCTGGGCGCGCCGGTCTATTGCGACGGCGCAGCCTTCAAGAAGGGCGACGAGGCGCTGCGCGATGCCTACGATGTCGAACTCGCCAAGCTGAAGAAGTCCGGCGAGTTCGCCAAGATCATTGAGCCCTACGGCTTCTCGGCCGCCGCCGCGATGTCGACGACGCGCGAAAAGCTCTGCGCGGCGAAGTAGGGCGCTTTCTTCCTTCTCTCGTTCACGGGGAGAAGGTGTCATGAAGTGACGGATGAGGGGCAGCGCCAAGGTATCAGAAGGCGGCTCTGCCCCTCATCTGCCTGCCGGCATCTTCTCCCCGTGAACGGGGAGAAGGGGCTGTCGCGGCTGCCCCGCATAACCGCAAACGACAGGAAGTCCTAAACGCAAAATGACCCAGTGGTCCGGCTATCTCGGCCTGATATTGCAGGGAGCGCTTGTCACCATCGAGTTGACGCTGATGGGGTCGGTGCTTGCGCTGATCATGGCCTTCCTGGCCGGCATGGGGCGGCTGTCGCGCTTCTTCGTGCTGCGCGCGCTGGCCACCGCCTATATCGAGTTCTTCCGCGGCACCTCGATCTTCGTGCAGCTGTTCTGGGCCTATTTCGTCCTGCCCCTTGCCGGCATTTCTCTGACGCCTTTGCAGGCCGGCGTGCTGGCGCTGGGCCTGAATGTCGGCGCCTATGCGGCGGAAGTGGTGCGCGGCGCCATCCAGTCGGTCGGCCGCGAGCAGTACGAAGCCTGCACCGCGCTCAACCTCGGCCGCTGGCAAGGCATGCGCCATGTCATCCTGCCGCAGGCGCTGCTGGTCATGCTCCCGACCTTCGGCAACAACGCCATCGAACTGCTCAAGGCGACCTCCGTCGTCTCGCTTATCTCGCTCGCCGACCTCACCTTCCAGGCGCAGGTGGTGCGCTCGCAGACCGGCAACACGCTGATGCCGTTCACCACCATCTTGATCATCTATTTCGTGCTGGCGCTCGCCATCTCCTGGGGCGTGCGCTCGCTGGAACGCCGCATGGCGCGCGGCATCGACGGAGTGCGCGTCTGATGGATTGGGACTGGAACTTCGTCAGGGAGATCCTGCCGACTCTGATCCAGGGGGTGAAGATTACCATCCTGGCGACGCTGCTCGGCTCGGTGCTGGCGGCGATGGTCGGACTGGCCATCGCGCTGGCGCGGCGCTCGCCGAACCGGGCCGTGTCGCGCACCGTCGGCTTCCTCGCCGAATTCATCCGCGGCACACCGCTGCTGGTGCAGCTCTATTTCATCTTCTACGTGCTTCCCGACTTCGGCATCCTGCTGCCGCCGCTGGTGGCCGGCGTCATCGGGCTCGGCCTGCACTACGGCACCTATACGGCGGAGGTCTACCGCGCCGGCATCGACAACGTCCCGCGCGGCCAGTGGGAAGCGGCCAAGGCCTGCAATCTCGGCGCCGGCCAGACCTGGACGCACATCATCCTGCCGCAGGCCATCCCGCCGATGATCCCGGCCTTGGCCAATTACTTCATCGCCATGTTCAAGGAGACGCCGCTGCTCTCGGCGATCACCGTGCTGGAGCTGATGAACCAGGCCAAGAGCGTCGCCAACACCTATTACCGCTACGTCGAGCCAATGACGCTGGTTGGCGCCTTCTTCCTGATCATCAGCCTTTTCTCGGTCGTGCTGCTGCGCTGGCTGGAACATCGCTACGGCAAGATCGAAAGGTAGTCTTGATGAAACCGCTGCCCGAAATCAGGCTGTTGCCGACAAGGCCGGCCCTCGATGCGCGCCCGCTGGCAAAGCGCGTCGGCCTGATCATCCTTGCCACCGACCACACCAGCGAGCCGGATTTCCATCGCATGGTGGCGAGCGAGCGGATCGGCGTCTACGTCGCCCGCATCCCCTACAAGAACCCGACCACGCCGGAGAACCTGCGCAGGATGCAGCCGGAGCTGGAGGCCGCCGCCGCGCTCATCCTGCCGGACGAGCCGCTCGACGCCGTCTGCTATTCCTGCACCTCGGCCTCGGTGGTGATCGGCGACGCCGAGATCGAGGCGGCGATCCGGGCCGCCAGGCCCGGCGTTGCCGTGGTGACGCCGCCGATGGCCGGTGTGCGCGGGCTGAAGGCGCTGGGCGCGAAACGGATCAGCATGCTCACCCCCTACACGGTCGAGACCAGCCGGCCGATGGCGGCCTATTTCGCCGGGCGCGGCTTCGAGATCGTGAGCTTCACCTGCCTCGGCTTCGAGGACGACCGCGAGATGGCGCGCATCCCGCCGGCCGCGCTTGTCGAACTGGCCGGCAAGGCAACCGATGCCGAGGCTGACGCGCTGTTCGTGTCCTGCACTGCGCTGCGCTCGGCGCTCGCGGTCGCCGGCATGGAACGGGCGATCGGCCGCCCGGTCGTCACCAGCAACCAGGCCAGCGCCTGGAATTGCCTCAGACTGTGCGGCGACGCCACGGCGCGGCCTCAGTTCGGCCGGCTGATGACGAAGTCGCTGGTGCAGTAAGATGATGTCCCGCATTCACGAGCGACCCCCTCTGGCCTGCCGGCCATCTCCCCCTCAAGGGGGGAGATCAACTGCGGCCCGGCTTTCGCCAATCGCTGAAGTCACAGGAAGAGCGCCAGCGCCAAAGCTGCTTATCTCCCCCCTTGAGGGGGAGATGGCCGGCAGGCCAGAAGGGGTCGCCCAATGACGAGCGCCACCACCCTCGCCGACATCCGCGCCGCCCGAGAGCGAATCGCCGGCAAGGTCGAGCGCACGCCAACCGTGCAGTCGCAAAGCCTTACGGATCGCGTCGGCCAACCCATCCACCTCAAGCTCGAGCACCATCAGACCACTGGCGCCTTCAAATTGCGCGGCGCCTCGAACGCGATCGCTTCACTAAGCCCTGAGGATAAGACGCGCGGTGTGGTCGCCGCCTCAACCGGCAATCATGGCCGGGCGCTCGCGCATGCGGCGAGGCTCGAAGCCATCCGCGCGGTGATCTGCATGTCGCGGCTGGTGCCCGAGAACAAGCTCGACGCGATCCGCCGCCTCGGCGCCGAGATACGCATCGTCGGCAACAGCCAGGACGATGCGCAAACCGAGGTCGACAGGCTGGTCGCCGAACAAGGCCTGGTCATGCTGCCGCCCTTCGACCACGCCGACATCATCGCCGGCCAGGGCACGCTCGGTCTGGAGATCATCGAGCAGGTTCCGGACGCCGCAAGCGTGCTGGTGCCGCTGTCTGGCGGCGGGCTGGCTTCGGGCGTCGCCGCCGCCGTCAAGGGGGTCAGCCCCGGCTCCAAGGTCATCGGGGTGTCGATGGCGCGGGGCGCGGCGATGAAGGCGAGCCTCGACGCCGGCCGTCCCGTCGAGGTCGAGGAACTGCCGACGCTGGCGGATTCGCTCGGCGGCGGCATCGGGCTCGACAACCGGCTGACCTTTGGAATGTGCCGCAACCTGCTCGACGATGTTATCCTGCTCTCCGAGGACGAGATCGCCACCGGCATCCGTCATGCCTATGAGCAGGAGCGCGAAATCGTCGAAGGCGCCGGTGCCGTCGGCATCGCAGCGCTGCTTGCCGGCAAGGTCAAGACGGCCGGGCCTGCCGTGCTCATCCTTTCCGGCCGCAACATCGACATGGCGCTGCACAGGAAGATCGTCTGCGGCGAGGCGCCATCAACCGTGGAGCGTGCCGCATGAGCCGGATGATGATCCTCACCGAGGCCGAACTGCGCAACATTGTGACCCTGGATCTCGATACCGCCGCCTGCGTCGAGAACGCCTTCCGCGCGCTTGCCACCCTGCCGGTGGCGATGCCGCCGATCCTGCGTCTCGACATTCCCGAACATCACGGCGAGGTCGACGTTAAGTCCGCCTATGTGCCCGGCATCGACGGCTTCGCCGTCAAGATCAGCTCCGGCTTCTTCGACAATCCGAAGCTCGGCCTGCCGAGCGGCGGCGGCATGATGGTGTTGCTCTCGGCGAAAACCGGAGTGGTCGAGGCGCTGCTGCTCGACAATGGCTATCCGACGGACATCCGCACCGCCGCCGCAGGCGCGGTCGCGGCCAAGCATCTATCGCGCGAAGACTCTACCGTGGCGGCGATCTTCGGCGCTGGTTTGCAGGCCGGGCTGCAGCTCGAGGCGCTGCGCCTGGTGCGGCCGATCGAGGAGGCCCGCATCTGGGCGCGCGATGCCGCCAAGGCCGAGGTGGCCGCCGCCAGCCTGCGCGAGAAGCTCGGCATCCTGGTGCGCGCCGAACCGGACGCGGCGAAGGCGGCAGCCGGCGCCGACATCATCGTCACAACGACGCCATCGACCGAGCCGCTGATCAAGGCCGGCTTCGTCGTGGCCGGCCAGCACATCACCGCCATGGGCTCGGATGCCGAGCACAAGAACGAGATCGCGCCGGCGATCCTGCGCATGGCCGATCTCTATGTTGCCGACAGCGCCAGGCAAACCAAACGGCTCGGCGAACTGCATCATGCCATCGCGACAGGGGTGATGACGGCCGACGCCGATGTGACCGAACTCGGCCAGATCATCGCCGGCGACAAGCACGGCCGGCGCTCGGACAGCGACATCACCATCGCCGACCTCACCGGCACCGGCGTGCAGGACACGGCGATCGCCACCTTGGCCCGTGACCGCGCCCAAGCGGCCAATGCCGGCACCATTTTCGAAAGCTGATACCGGCCGCCAGGCCCAACAAACGAGGATCAAGAACAATGCAGCCGAACCTTAAATTCACGCGCGGCGAATATGCGGATCGCCTCGCCAAGACAAGGCAAGCCATGGCGGCCAAGGGGGTCGATCTGCTGATCGTCAGCGATCCCTCCAACATGGCCTGGCTGACGGGTTACGACGGCTGGTCGTTCTATGTCCACCAGGCGGTCATCGTGCCGCCTTCGGGCGAGCCGGTCTGGTATGGCCGCGGCCAGGACGCCAATGGCGCCAAGCGTACCGCCTACCTCGCTCACGACAACATCATCGGCTACGCCGACCACTATGTGCAGTCGACCGAGCGCCACCCGATGGACTTCTTGTCCAGCGTGCTTTCCGATCGCGGCTGGGAGAAGCTCACCATCGGCGTCGAGATGGACAATTACTGGTTCTCGGCCGCCGCCTTCGCCGCCCTGCAGAAGCATTTGCCCAACGCCCGATTCGTCGATGCGACAGCGCTGGTCAACTGGCAGCGCGCGGTAAAGAGCCCGACCGAGATCGACTACATGCGCAGGGCCGCCCGCATCGTCGAGGCCATGCACCAGCGCATCGTCGACAGAATAGAGGTCGGCATGCGCAAATGCGATCTGGTCGCCGAGATCTACGATGCCGGCACCCGCGGCGTCGATGGGATCGGCGGCGACTATCCGGCGATCGTGCCGCTGCTGCCGTCGGGCGCCGACGCCTCGGCGCCGCATCTGACCTGGGACGACCGTCCGATGAAGGCCGGCGAGGGCACCTTCTTCGAGATCGCCGGCTGCCACAACCGCTACCATTGCCCGCTGTCGCGTACCGTCTTCCTCGGCAAGCCGACGCAGGCCTTCCTCGACGCCGAGAAGGCGACGCTGGAAGGCATGGAGGCAGGTCTTGCCGCCGCAAAGCCGGGCAACACCTGCGAAGACATCGCCAATGCCTTTTTCGCCGTCTTGAAGAAGTACGGCATCGTCAAGGACAACCGAACCGGCTACCCGATCGGCATCTCCTATCCGCCGGACTGGGGCGAGCGCACCATGAGCCTGCGCCCCGGCGACCGCACCGAGCTCCAGCCCGGCATGACCTTCCATTTCATGACCGGCCTATGGCTGGAGACGATGGGGCTAGAGATCACCGAATCCATCCTGATCACCGAGACCGGCGTCGAGTGCCTGGCCAATGTGCCGCGCAAGCTGGTCGCGAAGGATTGATCCCGATGCCGGCCTTGCGTCCCTCACCGATCGCCCCGACCGTCGATTTCGACAAGGACGGCGTCCAGCACGGCTTCCTGCGCCTGCCCTACAGCCGCGACGATTCCGCCTGGGGCTCGGTGATGATCCCGGTCTGTGTCATCCGCAACGGCAAGGGACCGACGGCGCTTCTCACCGGCGGCAATCACGGCGACGAGTATGAGGGGCCGCTGGCGCTCTACGATCTTGCCCGCACGCTCGATCCGAAGGACGTCGCCGGTACCGTGATCATCGTGCCGGCAATGAACTATCCGGCCTTCCGCGCCGGCACGCGGACTTCGCCGATCGACAAGGGCAACATGAACCGTAGCTTCCCTGGCCGGCCCGATGGCACGGTGACGGAGAAGATCGCCGACTATTTTCAACGCGATCTGCTTCCCCGCGCGGACATCGTCTTCGATTTCCACTCGGGCGGCAAGACGCTCGACTTCGTGCCGTTCTGCGCCGCCCACACGCTTCCCGACAAGGCGCAGGAGGAGAAGGCTTTCGCGGCCGTCGAGGCCTTTTCCGCGCCCTTCTCGATGCGCATGACGGAGATCGATGCGGTCGGCATGTACGATACGGCCGCCGAGGCGATGGGCAAGGTGTTCGTCACCACCGAGCTCGGCGGCGGCGGCACGTCTCGCGCCGAAACCGTGCGCATCGCGCGTCGGGGTGTGGTCAATGTGCTTCGCCATGCCGGTATCGTCGATGGTGCGGTCGAGAAGACTCAAACACAATGGCTCGATATGCCGTCCGGCGATTGCTTTGCCTTTGCCGAAGACGACGGCATGATCGAGACCATGGTCGATCTCGGGGAGACGGTTGAAGAGGGTCAGGTCGTGGCGCGCGTTCATTCAACCGGCCGCACCGGCAACGCGCCCCGGGAAATCAAGGCGAGACTGTCGGGCCTGCTGGCCGCACGTCACTTTCCGGGCTTGGTCAAAGCGGGGGACTGTGCCGCTGTGATTGGCGTTTTGGTCCCGTGACCTTGTCGCAGGGGGCTTTGGCGTACCAAGGCGCGCAAATCGGCAAAGCCTCTACGAACACCGCATCGCATGCATCATCCTTGCCGACTATTGTTTTACCTTCAACCTGAACCGCTGGATCTTACCGGTCTGGGTCTTGGGAAGCGCGTCGGTGAACTTGATCGATCGCGGATATTTATAAGGGGCGATGGTGGCTTTGACATGGTCCTGCAGGAGCTTTCGTTCCAGTTCGCCAGGCTCGATCCCATCGCTCAGGACGACATGTGCCTCGACGATCTGCCCCCGATCCACGTCCGGTATGCCGATGACCGCGCATTCCCTGACATCGGGGTGACAAAGCAACGCCGCCTCAACTTCGGGACCCGCGATGTTGTAGCCAGCGGAGACTATCATGTCGTCCGATCGGGCGGCGAAATGGAAATAGCCGTCTTCGTCCTGGATGAATGAATCTCCGGTCAGGTTCCAGCCGTCGCGCACATAGTCCTTCTGCCGGGGATCATTCAGGTACCGGCATCCCGTCGGGCCACGGACGGCAAGCCGGCCGACCTCGCCACGCGGCAACTCGTTCATATCGGCATCGACGATCCGGGCCTCGTAGCCGGCAACCGGATGCCCGGTCCTGCCCGGCGCGAGATCGTCCAGCCGGTTGGAAATGAAGATATGCAGCATCTCGGTTGCGCCGATGCCGTCCACAATCGGCTTACCGGTCCGTTGCACCCAGGCCTCGAACACCGGCGCGGGAAGGGTTTCACCGGCAGAGACCGCGATCCGCAGCGACGAAAGATTGGCCCCTTCATCGAGCGCGGCGATCATCGCCCTGTAGGCCGTCGGAGCCGTGAATACGATGGTCGCGCCATATTTCTCGATGATCTCGATCATGTTGGCCGGAGAGGCGTGCTCCAGCAGCGTCGCCGTGGCGCCGAAGCGGAGCGGGAAAATGGCAAGTCCGCCAAGGCCGAAGGTGAAGGCGATCGGCGGCGAGCCGACGAAAATGTCCTCGGTCGTGACCTGCAGCACGTCGCGCGCATAACCGTCGGCGATGATCAGAA
>NZ_RZOI01000161.1:0-9778 GCF_004022645.1 Mesorhizobium sp. M4A.F.Ca.ET.020.02.1.1
GCCGAGCCGTTTTGCCAGCTCCTCGATGACGAAATGGTTGGTGCGCGGCCCCTCGGGCGGATCGATCAGTTTTGGTCCCAGCGTGATGTGCTGGTTGCCGCCGCCCTTGTAGATGTCGTCATGCTCCAAAAACATCGTCGCCGGTAGCACGACATCGGCGAGCCTGGCCGTGTCGGTCATGAACTGTTCGTGCACGCAGGTGAACAGGTCGTCGCGCAGAAAACCCTGCTTCACCAGCCGCTGCTCGGGCGCGACATTGACCGGATTGGTGTTCTGGATGAGCAGCGCCGTCACCGGCGGTCCGCCATAGAGCGCGTCGCTCGCCCCGGTCAGCACGGGGCCGATGCGCGAGTGATCGAGATGACGGATGTTGGGATCGCGCATCGCTGTACCTTCGAGCACGTCCTGGTTCAGCTTGAAGATGCCCGAATTGGAGTGGAAGGCGCCGCCGCCCTCATATTGCCAGGCGCCGGTGACGGCGGCGATCGAGGCCGCAGCGTGCATGTTGACCGAGCCGTTGCGCTGGCGCGAGAAACCGTAGCCGAGGCGGAAATAGGTCTTCTTCGTCGTGCCGACGAGATGCGCGAAGGTTTCGATCTCGGCGACATCGAGCCCGGTGATCGCGGCCGCCCATTCCGGCGTTTTTGTCCGCAAATGCTCTTCCAGCCCGCGCGGATCGTCAGTGTATTTCTCGAGATAGGCGCGGTCGGCAAAACCGTCGCGGAACAGCACATGCATGACCGCGCAGGCCAACGCGCCATCGGTGCCGGGCCTCAGCACCAGGCCCATGTCGGCCTGTTTCGTTGTGGCATTCTCATAGACGTCGATGACGACGATCTTGGCGCCGCGTGCCTTGCGTGCCTTGATCGCGTGGGTCATGACGTTGACCTGGGTGACCACGGCGTTGGTGCCCCAGATCACCACGCAATCCGACTTCGCCATCTCGCGCGGGTCGGGACCGCGCAGCGCGCCCGCCCCCGCCATCCATCCGGTCCAGGCGAGATTGGTGCAGATCGAGCCGAAGAAGCCGGAGTACTTTTTCGCGTGGCGCAGCCGGTGGATGCCGTCGCGCTGCACCAGACCCATCGTGCCGGCATAGTAATAGGGCCAGACCGTCTCCGAGCCGTATGTCTCCTCGGCCTTGATGAACTTCTCGGCGACGAGGTCGAGCGCCGCGTCCCAGCTGGATTCCTTCCAGGCGCCCTCGCCCTTGGCGCGCGCCCTGATCAGCGGCTTCAGCAGGCGGTCGGGATGATGAACGCGGTCGGCATAGCGGGCGACCTTGGCGCAGACGACGCCAGCCGTGTAGCTGTTGGCCTTGGCGCCATGGACGCGGCCAATGCGGTTTTCGTCGAGCAGCTCGACTTCGAGCGCGCAGGTGGACGGGCAGTCGTGCGGACAGGCCGAATGGCCGAATCGCAGCTTGGCGTGCTGGTTCATGGGGGTTGTCTAGCGGGATTCAGGCGCGGCGTGTAGGTCCAGTTTGGGCGCGAGTTGGCACTGTTCTGCCAAGATGTGCTGCGCTGTGGGGTTGCGGCAGTAGGTCTTTTTGCGCGGCGTTGAAACAGCCAATCTCCCCACTTGTGGGGGAGATTGGCTGTCGCTGCCGGTTTCGCCAATCGCCAACCTCGGGGATTGGCGCGACGCCCCCTCACATGCCGAACCAGCGCGCGCGGCGGCTGGAGCCGAAATGCTCCTTGTCGGCGCGCAGCGCGAGCGAGGCTTCGTGGTAGGTGCCGGTCGGCTTCGGGCCGGAGAAGAAATCGACCTCGACCTTGCCGATGCGGCCGCCGCCGAATTCGATGTAGCAGGTGCCGAAGCCGTCATACTGTTTCGCCGTGCCGCTGTTGGTGAGCTTGACGATCAGGTCGCTGGCGACGGCACGCGCCGCACCCTCCGCGAACACGCCGGCCTTCGGCGTGCCGGTGTTGGCGCCGTCGCCCACGGCATAGACGCCGGCATAGTTCGTCTCCAGGGTCCTCGGATTGACCGTGATCCAGCCATTCTCTGCCATGCCGCTGGCTATCACCACGTCGGGCACGCGGTGCCTGGGCACGCCGAGGAACAGGTCGAATTGCATCTCCACGCCGTCGTCGAGGATTGCGACCTTCCGCGCATTGTCGATCGACGCGACGCGGCGGCCCGGAATGAAGCCGATGTTTCGCTCGACGAAGGCGGCGACCAGGGCGCGCGAGGTTTCCGGCGACGGCGGCACCGGGCTCGGCAGCGGCAGCACGAAGTTGATCTCGCAGGCTTCGCGCACGCCGCGCTTGACCAAGTAGTCGTGCAGCATGAGCGCGCATTCGCTGGGCGCCGGCGGGCATTTGTAGGGCGCGCCGCAAACCCCGACCAGCGCCCTCCCCTTGGTGAAGGTGGGCAGAACGTCGCGCAGCCGCTCCGCGCCCGCGACGGTGTAGAATTCGTTGGTGTCGGCGAGCCCCGGCGTGGCGTCGAAATCGTAGTCGGCGCCGAGCGCCACGACGAGGAAATCGGCCTCGTGGACGCCGCCATCGGTGGTGACGCGCCGCCGCTCCGGGTCGATCGCGGTGACCGTCTGCCTGAGCAGGTGCACCCCCGGCTTCGCATAGTTGGAATAAGGCAGGCGCACGGCGTCCGCGGTCCTGTGGCCGAACATCACGTCGAGCTTGGAAAAGCCGAAGACGAAGGCGTCGCTCTTGTCGATCAAGGTGACGTCGATGCCGTCGCCGAAGGTCTCGGAAAGCAGGCTGGTAAGTTCGAGGCCGCCAAAACCCGCCCCAAGGACGAGGACGCGCGGCTTGCTGGAAGTGTTCATGTTATCCTCTCATATTTGCTTGGAATGACGCGCGTCGTACCCAAGGTCCCTATGACCCGTGCCTGAGGGTGGCGGCGTCCTCGGCGAAGATCACGCTGAAAAAGCCGTCGATCATTGTCAGCGTGTCGGCATCGCTCATGCCGGGCAGCGCCGGGAAGTCGCCCTCCAGATCCACCTTCGTCCTGCCGCCCATCGGCGTGTAGCTGTGGGTGAACCGCGCGCCGTCGAAGGCGCCGCCGGTCAGCCTGGTCTCGATGCCGCGCGGCGGATCGAGCCTATGCTGGACCTGCATGGCGAAGGTGCTTCCGTCGGGATTATAGACCTCGGCGTCGAGCGTGACGATGCTGCCGGCCACGCCCGCGAGCCGGTGGCTCTTGAAGGCCAGATGCCGGTGGTTGCCGGCGCTCATATATTCGAACAGCCGCTCCGGCGTGGCGTCGAAGACGGCGATGGCGGGCTTGACGTAATGCACGGTCATGGCGGTCTGCTCCTGCGATTGTGCCAGGGCGCGCGACCGGGAAGCGTCTCGCCGCTCCCCGGCCGCGGCCCACGCGGCCGCGGCTCAGGCGTGCGGCTGCGGGACGATGCGGATGTAGGGCTTCGGCGCCTTCCAACCGTTCGGGTAGATCTTGGCCGCTTCGTCGTTCGACACGGAGCCGGCGATGACGACGTCCTCGCCCTGGCGCCAGTTGACCGGCGTCGCGACCCGGTGCTTCGCGGTTAGCTGCAGGGAGTCGATGACGCGCAGGATCTCGTCGAAGTTGCGGCCGGTGGTCATCGGATAGGAGATCAGCAGCTTGACCTTCTTGTCCGGCCCGATGACGTAGACGTTGCGCACCGTCTGGTTGTCGGCCGCCGTGCGGCCTTCCGCCGTGTCGCCGACGGTGGCCGGCAGCATGTCGTAGAGCTTGGAGATCGCAAGCGTCGGGTCGCCGATCATCGGGTAGTTCGGCGCATGGCCTTGCGTCTCCTCGATGTCCATGGCCCAGCTCTGGTGCCGGTCGACGGGGTCGACGCTGAGCCCGATGATCTTGACGTTGCGCTTGTCGAATTCAGGCTTGAGCTTGGCCATGTAGCCGAGCTCGGTGGTGCAGATCGGCGTGAAATCCTTGGGATGAGAGAAGAGGACGCCCCAGGACTCGCCGAGCCATGAATGGAAGCTGATATGGCCTTGCGTCGTCTCGGCTTCGAAGTCCGGGGCGGTGTCGTTGATGCGGATGGACATGGTGAGTTCTCCTGTATGAATAGGTTGACGCGGCGATACTGACCGACCGGCGTTCCTCCACCGTTCCCCGAATGCGCTTTGCGTGTGCCGGCTCTTTCAATCGGCATCGATCCAGGACTATGGTTGCCCGGGGCATCTGGGGAGCTGAAATGCGTGTAGAGGTGGATTTGCTTGGCCAGTTCCGCGTGTCCGTCGATGGACGCGCGGCTTCCGCGGCCGCATGGCGGCGCACCAGCAGCGTGACGCTGGTCAAATTGCTGGCGCTCGCCCGGCGCCAGCGGCTGCACCGCGAGCAGGTGATGGACGCGCTGTGGCCTGACCTCGAGCCGGAGGCGGCGGCCGCCAACCTGCGCAAGGCCGTGCATTTCACCAGGCGCGCGCTCGGCGCGCATGAGATCATAGCGCTCGACGGCGAGATCGTGGCGCTGGCGCCGGACGCCGAGATCGCCATCGATGCCGCGCTGTTCGAGGTCGAGGCGACGGCAGCGCTGCAGGCGGGCGATAAAGTCGCCTCGGAGCGGGCGGCCCAGCGCTACGGCGGCGACCTGCTGCCGGAGGACCGCTACGCGGAATGGGCGGAAGAGCCGCGCCAGCGTCTGCGCGAGCTCCATGTGCGCCTGCTGGAAGTGGCCGGCCTATGGGAGCGGTTGCTGGCGGTCGACCCCGCCGACGAGCGTGCCGCGCGGGCGCTGATGCAGGCGGCGCTCGATGTCGGCAATCGCGGCGAGGTCGTCAGGCAATTCGAGCGGCTGCGCGAAAGCCTGCGCGTCGATCTCGGCGTCGGCCCGCAAGCGGCGACGGTCGCCATCTACGAGAAGGCGCTGGCGCTCGGCGATGCGCAGCCGACCGGGATCGCCGAGCGGGTGCGCGGGCTTTTGGCCTGGGGCATCATCCAGCTCAACAGCGGCGACTTCGGCGATGCCGGGCGAAAGGGCACGGAAGCCCGTACGCTGGCGATCGCGGCCGCACTCGGGCGCGAGGTCGGCGAGGCCAGCGCGCTGATCGGGCTCGCGGCGCACATGCAAGGCCAATGGCAGGAGCTTTTCCAGTCCGAATTCGTCGACTGGGTTCGCGGCGCGCCAAGTGTTGCCTCCAATGTCTTCGACGGCCATCTGTGCCTGGCGGAATTCTGCCTCTACCGGGCCGGCGGCCATGAACACATGGCAAAGGCGGCGCGCGAGCTTTTGGGCATCGCCGAGGCCGCCGGATCGGTTCCCGGCCGCGTGCTTGCCTCGCTGATCCTCGGCGAGGCGGAGCTGTTCTCGGGGCGGCTCAGGGCAGCCGAGGAGCTGTTGACCAGCGCAGCCCAGCTCAGCGCTGCAGCGCGCGCCCCTTTCGGCGAGGCGCTGGCGCTGCATCGACTCGGCGAAATCGCGATGGCGCGCGGCCAGAAATGGCGCGCCGGCCGGCTCCTGCAGAAGGGCTTGCGCCTTGCCGAATCGACATGGCTCGCCCCGCATCTGCTGATCCGCTTCCAGGCGCTGGCGGTCGAGGCGGCGGCGACGCAATCGCAGGCGATGGAGGCGATCCGGCAAGGCGATCGCCGGCTCGCCGAAAAATGCACCTGCCAGCCCTGCTCGATGGGTTTCCGCGTCGCGTCCTCGATCGCTCTGGCCGAGGCCGGCGAACTCGACCAGGCGGGCCGGCGGATCGACGAGGCCGAGCGGCTGGCCGGCATGTGGCAGGGCGGACCGTGGGTCGCCGCCGTCTGGGAAGCGCGCGGCGTGCATCGCCAGGCGCGGGGCGAAAGCGACCAGGCATCGGCACTGCTGCGCGAAGCGGCCGCGCGCTACGCCGAGCTAGGCCGCCCGCGCGACCGGGAGCGATGCCTGGCGCGGGCGCAAGCGGTCGAGGTGAGGTTGGCCGGGTAGAAGGCGCCTCGCCTTCTCCCCTACTCCGCGATGCCTTCCTCATATTCGGCCGACATCGTCAGCCATTTGTCCTCGTTGGTGGCGAGCGTGGCGGCGAGTTGCGAGCGCTCCTTGGCCAGCCGCGTCGCGGTCGAGGGATCCTTCTCGTAGATCGCGGGATTGGCGAGTTCGTCCTCGATCAGGTCGATGCGCTTGCGGATGCGGTCCATCAGCGCCTCGGTGGCGCGGATTTCTTTCGCCAGCGGTTCGAGCGCGGCGCGGCGCTGGGCTGCTTCGCGGCGGCGGTCGGCCTTGGAGGCCTTGTCTGCTTCCTTCTGTTCGCGGCGGTTGGAGGAAACGCCGGTGACCAGCGTCTTGTAGTCCTCAAGATCGCCATCATAGGGGTTGACCGCGCCGTCCTTGACCAGCCACAGCCGATCTGCGGTGGCCTCCAGCAGATGGCGGTCGTGCGAGATCAGGATCACCGCGCCGGGGAAATCGTTCAGTGCATGGATCAGCGATTCACGGCTGTCGATGTCGAGATGGTTGGTCGGCTCGTCGAGGATGAACAGGTTCGGCCCGTCGAAGGCCGACAGGCCCATCAGTAGCCGAGCCTTCTCGCCGCCGGAAAGATCCTTGGCCGCCGTGTTCATCTTCTCGGTCGTGAGGCCGAACTGGGCGACGCGGGCGCGCACCTTCGATTCCGGCGCCTCGGGCATCAGCCGGCGCACATGCTCATAGGCGTTTTCCTCGGGGCGCAGATCGTCGAGCTGGTGCTGGGCGAAGATCGCCACTTTCAGGCCCGGCGCCACGGTCATGGTGCCGGTCTCGGCCTTGAGCCGACCGGCGAGCATCTTGGCGAAGGTCGACTTGCCGTTGCCGTTGGCGCCGAGCAGCGCGATGCGGTCGTCGGCATCGATGCGCAGCGTCATCTTCTTCAGGATCGGCGCGCCCTCGGTGTAGCCGACATTGACGCCGTTGAGCGCAACGATCGGCGAGGCCACCGTCTTCACCGGCTCGGGGAAGGAAAACGGCCGTACCGTGTCGTTCACGATGGCCGCGATCGGCTTCATCTTCTCCAGCGCCTTCAGGCGCGACTGCGCCTGCCTCGCCTTGGAGGCCTTGGCGCGAAAACGCTCAACGAAGGACTCCATGTGCTTGCGCGCCGCTTCCTGCTTGACGCGGCTCTTCTCCTGCAGTTCGCGCTGCTCGGTGAGCTGGCGCTCGAACTGGTCGTAGCCGCCGCGCCAGAAGGTCAGCTTCTTCTGGTCGAGATGGACGATCGAGTTGACGGCGCGGTTGAGCAGGTCGCGGTCGTGCGAGATCAAAAGCACGGTGTGCGGATATTTGGAGACGTAGTTCTCCAGCCACAGCGTGCCTTCGAGGTCGAGATAGTTGGTCGGCTCGTCGAGGAGCAGAAGGTCGGGCTCGGAGAAGAGCACGGCCGCCAGCGCGACGCGCATGCGCCAGCCGCCGGAGAAGGACGATGCCGGACGCTTCTGCGCGGCGTCGTCGAAGCCGAGGCCGGCGAGGATGGTGGCCGCGCGGGACTCGGCCGAATGCGCGTCGATGTCGGCCAGCCGCGTGTGGACCTCGGCGATGCGGTGCGGATCGGTGGCCGTCTTTTCCTCTTCGAGCAGTGCCTGGCGTTCGGCATCGGCCTTGAGCACGATGTCGATCAGCGGCTCCTCGGTGCCCGGCGCCTCCTGCGCCACCTGGCCGATGCGGGTGTTCTTCGGCAGGCTGATCGAGCCGGTCTCGGACGGGAAGTCGCCGGTGATCGCCTTGAATAAGGTGGTCTTGCCGGTGCCGTTGCGGCCAACAAGACCCGCCTTGGTGCCGGCCGGCAAGGTCAGCGAGGCATGATCGAGAAGCAGGCGCCCCGCCATGCGCAGCGAGAGATCGTTGATGATAAGCATGGCCGCGCTTTTGCACGGCTGGCCGGCGCTTCGCAAGTGCCACGCCTGGACGAGGCTTCGCCAGCGGCCGCGGGCGGCCTGATTGCAAAAAGCGCGGCCGGGGGGAACCAGATGCGTCGCGAGGCGTTTGAGGCCGGTGATCCGCTACGTCGCCCTCGCCTTCATCTTCTTCCAGGTCGCCACGACAGCCGCGCTGGCGACGCAGGTCGTGCTGTTCGACGGTAGTGGCGACGGCGCGGCATCGCTGGAGGCGGCACAACTGGCGGGACAGTGAGCGCGGCGCCGAAGCAGTGTTCGACGCAAACCTGAACGTCAACGCACCGCCGCAACGCGCCGTGCAACCAGATGGTCACACGGCGTCGCTGCGTCGGGGAGCCTTATCTTCGATCCGGAAAATCAGGCCTTGGGCTTGCGCTTCGCCACCTTGGTCGGCTGAGCCGCGGCCGGCTTGCGGCCAAGGCCGGAAGATTTGGCCAGCGCCGAGCGGGTCGCCGAATAGCTGGGCGCCACCATCGGGTAGTCGGGCGCAAGGCCCCATTTGGCGCGATACTCGTCCGGCGTCAGGCCGTGGTCGGTGGCGAGATGCCGCTTCAGCGACTTGAACTTCTTGCCGTCCTCCAGGCAAACGATATGGTCCGGAAACACCGAGCGTTTTGGATTGACGGCAGGATTGAGCACCGGCGCTTCCTTGGCGGCGGCAACGGCGCTCAGCTTGCGCACCGAGGCGCTGACGCTGGCGATCAGATCCGGCAGTCCGGAGGCCGGAAGCGGATTGTTGCCGACATAGGCCGAAACAATGTCGGCGGTCAGTTCAATTGCGGTCTTGTCATCGATATTGTGCAATTTTTTTTCCCTCTGCCGGCGATCAGGTCACCAGCTATAGTTGTAGACTTTTGATGATGTATCGATTTTGACCGTGCTCCCCAACGGATCGACAAGATTCAATAAACCCTGCAGACTCAATACGAGCTGATATTTTCATGGCCTCGGGATTCGCGCAATTTAGAAAATCTAATACTTCGAGACGACAGACTTGGACGGGTCGGGATCGGCCAAAATTTCGAGAATACGCTTCCAACGGGCACAACGACCGAAATCTTTCTGCTCAATAGCCTTTTCCGCCTTCATCGCGGCGTAAAGCGGCGCCTCGGCGCCGAATTCCTTTACCAGCCAATGCGCTTCCTGTCTGGCGCGGCGTTCGTCCTCGTCAAGCATTGTTCCCGGCCTCCGGACCTTCGATGCCCACCGCAATGCAACTGCCAATGACGAGGACGGCCCCGGCAACGGCCGTCGTCGTCAGCGTCTCGCCCGAAAGCGCCAAAAGCAACGTCGAGGCGATCGGCGTGAGATAGGCGGCAACCGCAACCTTGCCGCCTCGGTCGAGCTTCAGCGCCCGCGACCAGAAATAATAGCCGAGCCCCATCGGGCCGGCACCGAGATAGAGCCCGGCAACGACATAGACCCCAACCGGCCAGGCGACGCCGTCGCGCAGGCACCAGGCGAAGGTCAGGGCCACGCCGGCAAGCGCGGACGGCAGCAGGAACCGGTCCGGCGGCGTGGCCAGGCGGCCGACGGCGATCGAATAGAAGGCCATGCACAGCGCCGAGCCGAAGGCTGCGAGATAGCCGGCGGGATTGCCCTGGAACCATGATTGCTCGCGCCCGCCCGAGATGACCAGCGCCACGCCGAGAAAGCCGAGCGCGGCGGTGATGCCGAGCAACACGGGGCGGCGCGGGCTGTCCAGCACGATGATAGCGGCCGCCACCATCAGCGGCCAGGTATAGGCGACGAGGTTGGCCTCGATCACCGACATCGCGGCAAAGGCGATGTATTGCAGGACCATGGTGCCGACGAGGCCGATAAAGCCGACGGCAAAGGCGGCGAGGTTGGTTGTCTCCCCCTTCTCCCCTTGTGGGAGAAGGTGTCGCCGAAGGCGACGGATGAGGGGTGTTCCAGCTTGGCAACGACGGCGATCCGGCCAACACCCCTC
>NZ_RZOI01000162.1:0-9748 GCF_004022645.1 Mesorhizobium sp. M4A.F.Ca.ET.020.02.1.1
CTGCAGACCCTGCTCGACCATCCGTGCGATTGCGCCATGTTCCGCGCCGGCTGAGGGAATTTCCATGACCGCCATCGGAACGGCAGAGCTGAAGAGAATGTTCGACGCCATCGCCGCGGCGATCGAGGCCGATAAGGACAGGCTCTGCCAACTCGACGGCGTCATCGGCGACGCCGACCACGGCATCGCCATGGCGCTCGGCTTCAATGCCGCGCGCGATGCGCTCGCCGCGCTCGATCTTGTGGCGATCGAGCCGACGGCGCTGCTCAACACTGCGGCGAAATCCTTCCTCAACGCCGTCGGCGCCTCGTCGGGCCCGCTTTACGCGACCGCCTTGATGCGCGCCGCCGCCGCCGTCAAAGGCAAGGCGACGCTGGCGGCAGACGATGTGGTCGCCATGGTCCAGGCGATGGCGCAAGGCATCAAGGATCGCGGCAAGGCCGAAATCGGCGAAAAGACGATGATCGACGCCTGGCAGCCGGCGGCCGAGGCGGCCGCCGCCGCGCACGCCGCGGGCAAAAGCCTGGCCGAGAGCCTGCAGGCCGCGCTGACCGCCGCCGAAAGCGGCGCCGAAGCGACCAAGGACATGATCGCGGCCAAGGGCCGATCCTCGCGGCTCGGCGAGCGTTCGCTCGGCCATATCGACCCGGGTGCTGCCTCGGCCGTCACCGTCATCGGCGCGATGCGAAGCAGTCTCAATTAGGCCTTGGCTGCATCCAAACGGTTGATCGCCTGAACATTGCCGGCCGACGGCCCCTTCTCGTCGAATTCCGAGGCGAGCCAGGTATCGACGATCGCCTTGGCGAGCTCCGGACCGATGACGCGGGCGCCCATGGTGATGATCTGGGCGTTGTTGGATTTCGCCGCGCGCTCGGCCGAATAGGTGTCGTGGGTGAGTGCGGCGCGGATGCCCGGCACCTTGTTGGCCGAGATCGAGACGCCGATGCCGGTGCCGCAGAACAGGATGCCGCGATCGTTCTCGCCGTCGACGATGGTCTGGGCGAGCTTTTGCGACAGATCGGCATAGTAGCCGGCCTGGCTGAGGTCGCTGACGCTGAGGCCGGATTTGGTGGCGAGGTGGGCGGCGATGACGTCGAGCAAGGGCTTGCCGGCGCTGTCCGCTCCAATGGCTATTCGCATGATCTTGTCCTTTCCTGTTCGAATGATGTCAGATCGCGGCTGAGGCGCGCTGGAGGATGTCGATGTAGCCTTGCGCCCGCCAGGCGGAGCGGCCGATGAAGAGGCCGTCAATGTTTGGTTGGCCGATCAGCTCGGCCGCGTTGCCGGGGTTGACGCTGCCGCCGTAGAGCACCGGCGGCACCGAAGGCAGCAGGCCGCCGGCAACCGTTTTGATCAGCGCCTGTTGCCTGTCGGCATAGTCGGAGCTGGCCGGAATGCCCTTGTCACCGATCGCCCAGACGGGCTCATAGGCGAACAGGATTTTTGCTCCCCTCGCCTCGCCTTCGAGGAATTGCAGCGCGCCCTCGACCTGCGCGGTCAACACGGCATCGGCCTTGCCGCTCTCCCGCTCGGCGAGCGTCTCGCCGACGCAGATCAGCGGGATCAGCCCGTGCCTGACCGCCGCCGCCGTCTTCAGGCCGACCGTGTGGTCGGTCTCGCCGAAATGCTGGCGCCGCTCGCTGTGGCCGAGCTCGACCAGGTCGAGGCCGCAATCGCCGAGCATCAGCGGCGATATCTCGCCGGTCCAGGCGCCGGCATCGGCCCAATGCATGTTCTGGGCACCGACCTTGATGCGCGTCGATGCCAGCGCCTGCTTGACCTCGCGCACCGCCGTGAAGGGCGGAATGACGAAGGGCTGGATGCGCTGGTCGAACCCCGGCGCGAAGCCGGCCAGCGCCTTGGCGAAAGCGAGCGCCTCGGCGAGCGTCTTGTTCATCTTCCAGCTTGTACCGACCCAGTAGACCACGCGTACCACTCCCCTATTCCTTGCCGTCGACAACCGTCAGTGAAACCCCTGTGGCTTCCAGCTCGTCACGCACGGGCTGGCCGAGTTCGCTGCCGGTGAAGACCGCGTCGAACGCCTTGAGGTCGGTGAGAAAATGCAGCGCCGTGCGGCCGAACTTGCCGTGATCGACCAGCAGATATTTGCGCCCCGCCGCCGCCATCATCAGGCGCTTGGTCTGCACCACCTCTTGGTCCTGGTGGAAGGCCGAGCTGCCGTGGATGGCCGACGACGACAGGAAGGCGACGTCGGCACGCAGCGATTTCAGCGTCTCCTCGGCGAGCAGGCCGAAGAAGCCGTGGAACTTCTTGCTGTACTGGCCGCCGAGCGCGATCAGCGTGATGCCGCCGACACCGGCGAGATCCTGGATGACGGCGAGATTGTTGGAGATCACCGTCAGCGGGCGAAGATCGGCGAGGTGCCCGGCGATGCCGCCCGCCGTCGAGCCGTCATCGATAATCACCGTCTGCCCCGGCTCGATCATGGCGACGGCGGCGGCGGCAAGGCGCAGCTTCTCACCGACCGCCTGCTTTTGCCGGTAGCGGAAATCGCTCTCGAACAGGCCGCTCGGTTGGATCGAGGCGCCGCCTCGCACCTTGCGGAGGAAGCCGTTCTCCTCCAGCTCGTCGAGGTCGCGATGAACGGTCATCTTCGAGACGCCGAAGCGCGCGGCGAGATCCTCGACGGAGGCGGTGCCGGCCTCCATCAGGAAATCCACGACGCCTTGCCGGCGGCTGTCGCTCTTCACTCCGCGGTTCCTCCGAGCGTCCGGGCGCCTTGGTCGCTCTTCCATATATAACAACAGATATCGCATTCATATCACAATATCTGTGATAATGTGACAATGGCGTGGGATTTTCCTTTGCCGGA
Organism: Mesorhizobium sp. M4A.F.Ca.ET.020.02.1.1; assembly: GCF_004022645.1. NCBI lineage: Bacteria > Pseudomonadati > Pseudomonadota > Alphaproteobacteria > Hyphomicrobiales > Phyllobacteriaceae > Mesorhizobium > Mesorhizobium sp. M4A.F.Ca.ET.020.02.1.1. The sequence continues at coordinate 2,834 of NZ_RZOI01000162.1, forward strand.
GATTGCCGACCTGTAACAAGAATTGCTCCCTGCGACGCGCCGGACGGTTGCGGTCCGCCGGGATTCCGGCCAGAAGCATCGGCGGGCTGGACGACGGTCGAACAGCCAGCAACCGAATTCGAAACCAGTTACGGGAGACTATTGGGTGGCTCGCATCACACTGAGACAATTGCTCGACCATGCCGCCGAACACGGCTATGGCGTGCCGGCCTTCAACATGAACAACATGGAACAGGGCCTCGCCATCATGGAGGCGGCCGAGGAGACCAAGTCGCCGGTCATCCTGCAGGCCAGCCGCGGCGCGCGCGCCTATGCCAATGACGTGGTGCTGGCCAAGCTGATCGACGCGCTGGTCGAAATCCACCCCGACATCCCGGTCTGCATGCATCTCGACCACGGCAACAACGAAGCGACCTGCGTCACCGCGATCCAGTACGGCTTCACCTCGGTGATGATGGACGGCTCGCTCAAGGAAGACGGAAAGTCGCCGGCCGACTACGCCTACAATTCAGGCATCACGCGCCGCGTCGTCGACATGGCGCATTGGGGCGGCGTCTCGGTCGAAGGCGAGATCGGCGTGCTCGGCTCGCTGGAAAGCGGCGGCGGCGAGCAGGAAGACGGCCACGGCGTCGAGGGCGCGATCAGCCACGACCAGCTTCTGACCGATCCGGAACAGGCGGTGGAGTTCGTCAAGGACACGCATGTCGACGCGCTGGCGGTTGCCATGGGCACCAGCCACGGCGCCTACAAATTCTCGCGCAAGCCGGACGGCGCGGTGCTGGCGATGAACGTGATCGAGGAGATCCACCGCCGCCTGCCGAACATGCACCTGGTCATGCACGGCTCGTCGTCGGTGCCGGAGGATCTGCAGGAGATCATCAACAAGTACGGCGGCCAGATGAAGCCGACCTGGGGCGTTCCGGTCGAGGAGATCCAGCGCGGCATCAAGCACGGCGTGCGCAAGATCAACATCGACACCGACAACCGCATGGCGCTGACCGGCGCGATCCGCAAGGTGCTGACCGAGAACCCGAGCGAGTTCGACCCGCGCAAGTACCTGACGCCGGCGATGGCCGCGATGAAGAAGCTCTGCAAGGAGCGCTTCGAGCAGTTCGGCACCGCCGGCAACGCGCCGAAGATCAAGCCGATCCCGCTGTCGGACATGGCCAAGCGCTACAAGGCGGGCAGCCTCGATCCGAAGTTCGGCTGAGGTCTGTTCCGACCCGGTTCAAACGGCGTGAGCCACAGCGGCTCGCGCCCATTTACTTTGCCTGCGGCGACAGATCCGATCGTCCGGCGTCGATGAACGGCGCCCAATAGTCGACGGATTCGCGGATCATTGCGACGACCTGGTGGTCGACCGGCTCGCGCTCGCGGAAGGACAGTTCCAGGCAGATCTCGTTGTCGGTGCCGCCGCCGCGCCGCACAGTCTCCAGGAATTTCTCCGGAGTAATGCGGCCATCCCTGTTGTAGGCGGCGGTGAAGGGCCAGTGGCCGCCCTTGTTCATCGACGACTGCTTGATGTGGATGATCGGCGACTCTTTCGGGAAAGCCTCGGCCCAGGCATAGGGGTCGATGTCGGCGGGATTGCTGGAGGTGACGTCGCCATGGTCGATGTCGACCATCATCTTCAACGGGATGGCGAGGCCCGCAGCTTCGATCTCGCTGTGCAGCGCGCGGCAGCTTTCGATGGTGTGGCCGAACTCGCGACCGACCGACATAGGTTCCCAGAACAGATAGGTGAGACCCGCGGCCTTCGCATGATCGGCGACCTCACGCCAGCATTCCATCGCGATGTCGAGCAGCCGGGCGCGGCGCTCAGGGTCGTCGTAATCCTTGTGGGTGAAGATCGCGAACTGCGTGCCGATGCCGCTGGCGCCGAGCTCGGCCGAAATGGCGGCGAAGGTCTTGAACCAGTCTACATAGTAGCGGCGCACGTCGGCATCGGGATGGCCGAAATGGTTGAGCCGGCCATAGGGGCCGGTCATGCCGGACGTGATGCGCACGCCGGTGCGGTCGAGCGCGGCGCGGAACAGGCGGACGAATTTGGCGATCGTCGCCGCGGGCCAGCCGGGATTTACGAATTCATGCGTGAGCTGGACGTCCCTTATGCCGATGTCATAGGCGATGGCGTCGATCAGGTCGTCCGGATCGGCAAAGCGGTTGACCAGCGGGTTGGTGTTGAGGGAGAGCGTGAAGGCCAAATTCCAGACTCCTATTCAGGCCTGCCCGACAGCGTGACGACCGATGGCGCACGCACCCGAACCGCCGACATGAAGCGCAATCATTGCAGCACGCTGCCGGCGCGCCGGTTGAGCTCCTGGCGGTATTTCTCGGCGTCCCAGTTCAGGAGCTCGGCATTCTCCTCGATGCTGAGATAGTTGACGCGCGCCGTCGGATCGACGCGGATGACGACATCGGCGAGGCAGCGCGCCATCGCCTCGGCGCCGGCATTGGCATCCCGGCGCATCAGTATGCCCTTGCCGGGGAAGAGGATGGAGGCTGGAGCCGGCTGCCCGGCAGCCGTTGTCCGCGCCACCACGGCGGCGGCATTCTCGTTCGGACCGGCGATCGCCGAGCCGATGCCGAGAAAGATCACGTGGTCCGGGTAGAGACTGCCCGAGGCGGCGATCCGGCAACTGGCGAGATCGGTGGCGGCGGCGTGCGCCTCGATCGCGACCGGAAGGCGGTAGGCACTACCCATGGCGAGCCTGATCAGCGCGTCGATGTCGGGCGCAGGCGCCTTGCGCGGCGCGCGGGCAAGCAGGCCAGTGACGCGCCGCAGCAATAGGTTTGCCTCGGTGACCGTCTCGGCCGCGACCACCAGCCCATGGTTGCCGAGCACGAGCACGTCGGTGCGCGGCTTCAGCCGTTCGGCGATGCCTTGCGCCAGCGGCAGGCCCGGCCGGCGATAGGGCACGAAGGCCCAGTCGAGGCCGCGCAGGCGTTCCTCCAGCAGCGCCTCGGCGTTGGCCTGGACGGCGATCGCGATGGTCTCGACGCAGTGGACATGGACGACGACCTTTCGCGGCAGCAATGCATGCACCGTCGTCTCAATGGACGGGCGCAACTGGTGTGGGTTGAGCTCGGCAAGCGTGAACACGGCGGCCTTCTCGGCCGCCGGGTCGTTGCGCGCGACGGCATCGAGCAAGGGCGCCAGCGCCACCGGGACCATGATGTCGTTGCTGGCCGCGTTCATCAGCCAGGTGCCGGAGGCCTTGATCCACAGCACACCGGCTTGCTTGAGCGAGGTGTTGCCACCGGCGCCCTGGACCAGCAGAGGATCGGCGCCGACACTGGCCGACAGGACACGCAACGCCTGCAATTCGGCGGCATCATGATCATTACGTTCTGCCATCAGCCGGCCTTTGCCAATCGGTTCGCGCACCAGTCCTCGAAGGTGCCTCTCTCAGCGGCCGAGAGATGCAGACCGTGCTTGGTGCGGCGGTCGAGGATGTCGGCGGCGGTCGACGCCCACTCATGCTCGAACAGGTAGCTCGCCTCGCGCTCGAAGAAATCCCTGCCAAAGTGCCGCCCGAGCTGGTCGAGCGATCCGGCATTGCCGACCAGAGCGCGTGTCCGCGTGCCATAGAGCCGGCCATAATGCTTGAGCAGCGAGGCCGGCATCCAGGGGTAGTCGCGGCCGAGGTCGCCGAGGAACTGCTCGAAGTCGGCATTGGCGATGTCGCCGCCCGGCAGATGCGCAGCGGAAGTCCACGCCTTGCCCATTCTCGGAAAGAACGGCTGGATGCGGTCGAGCGCGTGCTCGGCGAGCTTGCGGAAGGTGGTGATCTTGCCGCCGAAGACGGAGAGCAGCGGCGCCCGCCCGGTCGGCGCGTCCAGCTCGAAAATATAGTCGCGCGTCACCGCGCTCGGATTGTCGGCATTGTCGTCATAAAGCGGCCTGACGCCGGAGAACGAGTAGACGACGTCGCCGCGCGTCAGGCCGCGCTTGAAGTAGCGGTTGACGACCTTGATCAGGTAGTCGATCTCGCTCTCCTCCGCCGCCACGTCTTCCGGGCGCCCTTCATAGGGAATGTCGGTGGTGCCGATCAGCGCCAGGTCGTTCTGATAGGGATTGATGAAGATGACGCGCTTGTCGTTGTTCTGGACGAGATAGGCCTGCCGCCCCTCCCAGAATTTCGGCACGACGATGTGGCTACCCTTGACCAGGCGGACATTGCGCTTGGAGTTCTGCCCGGCGACGCGGTTGACGACATCGTTGACCCAGGGGCCGGCGGCATTGATCAGCGCCTTTGCCCGGACCGTGGTCTTCACGCCGGTCCTGCCGTCGCGCATCTCGACCGACCACAGGCCCTTGTCGCGACGGGCGGCGGTGCAAGCGGTGCGGGTGAAGACCCTCGCCCCGCGCTCCGCCGCGTCCAGGGCGTTGATGACGACGAGGCGGGCATCGTCGACCCAGCAGTCGGAATATTCGAAACCACGCTTGAAAGCGTCCTTGATCGGCGCGCCCTCTGGCGCCGTGCGCAGGTTCAGCGTACGCGTGGCCGGCAGCCGCTTGCGGCCGCCGAGATGATCATAGAGGAACAGGCCGATGCGGACCAGCCAGGCCGGCCGATCGTCGGGGCTGTGCGGCAGCACGAAGCGCATCGGCCAGATGATGTGCGGGGCGGATTCCAAGAGCACCTCGCGCTCGATCAGCGCTTCCCGCACCAGCCGGAACTCGTAATATTCGAGATAGCGCAGGCCGCCATGGACCAGCTTGCCGGAGCGTGAGCTGGTGCCTTCGGCGAGATCGTCCTTCTCGCACAGGATGACGGACAGGCCACGGCCGGCGGCGTCGCGCGCGATGCCGGCGCCGTTGACGCCGCCGCCGATGACGAAAAGGTCGACAATGTCGCCGTCACCGCTCATCTCGCCGAACCCTCTACGCAACGCTTCATGGCACTCAGCACGGATTGACCGGCGGCAGGCCGGCAAGATAGCGGCGCACTTCCTCGGCCGCCTGCTCGGCCGCGTAGGTGACGGTGCGCACCGAGGCGCCAGCGATATGCGGGGTGAGCGTCACATTCGGCAGCTGCAGCAGCGGCCAATCCGAAGGCACCGGCTCGATCGCGAAGGTTTCCAGCATGGCGCAGGCGATATGGCCGGAGACCAGCGCCTCGTAAAGCGCGTCATAGTCGACCAGCGGCCCGCGCGCGGTGTTGATGAAGATCACGCCGGCCTTCATGCCGGCGATGGTGTCCTTGTTGATCAGGCCGCGGGTTTCCGCGGTCACCCGGGAGTGCAGGGTGACCACGTCGGAGCGCGACAGGAGTTCGTCGAACGCGACCAGCTCGACGCCGGCATTGCGGTCGTCCGCGCTCAGCTGCACGTAGGGATCGCAGACCAGGACGCGGCAGCCGAAGGCGCGCAGCAGGCGCACCACCTTCGTGCCGATATTGCCATAGCCGACGACACCGACGGTCATCTCGCTGAGCTCGCGGCCGGTGCGGTCGGCGCGGTAGAGATCGCCGCGCCATTCGCCCTTGCGCAGGGCCTCGTGACCGACGCGGATCAGCCGCGTCTCGGCGAGGATGGCGCCGATGGTGAACTCGGCGACGGCGCTCGCGTTGCGGCCTGGAACGTTGACGACGCGGATGTCGTGAGCCTTGGCGGCCGCCATGTCGATGTTGATCGGTCCGCCGCGCGACACAGCGACCAGTTTCAACGCCGGAAGGCGCCGCATCATTCCATCCGAGAGCGGAGCGAGCTGGGTCACCAGGATCTCGGCATCGCCGACAAAATCGACCACCTCGTCCGGATGGCCGAAATACTCCTTTACCTTGTCGAGGCCGAGCGCGGTGTTGCCGAACTCCATCGGCTCGTCGGGCCACGCGGTTTCCAGCGTGCGGATGTCGAGGCTGTTGCCGCAGGCCTTCTCGATCTCAATCCGAAAGACCTCCGGGAGCATGAAACGGTCGCCGATGATCGCAATTTTTCTGTGCATGCTCGACTTCTCAATTTGCCTTCGCCGCGGCCATCGACCGCCAGACCGGACGCAACGCCTCGTGCGCCAATGTGTAGGATGGCGCCATCCTGTCGTAGATGGCGGCGAGTTGCGGGTCGCTCGGCTCGGCCTTGCCGAGCAGAGGCGTGACCCATTCGGCGACGCAATCGTCCATCGACCGGTAGAGGCCGACGCAGACCGCCGCGATCATGGCGGCACCCGCGGCGCCCGCCTCCTCGCGCTCGCTGGTGCGCGTCGCGGCGCCGACGGCGGCGCCGAGGATCTTGCGCAGGGCCGGGCTGCGTGCCGCGCCGCCGGTGAGGCGGATCTCTCGCGGCAGCGAGCCCATGGCGGCGTAACAATCGCGCGAAGCGAAGGCCAGCCCCTCGAAAACGGCGCGCACCATGTCGGCATAGCCGTGGCGCGAGGAAATGCCGACGAAGCCAGCCCTTGCATTGGCATCGACGAACGGACCCCGCTCGCCGGCCTCCGACACATAGGGCTGGTAGATCAGCGAAGCCGGCTTCGACGACGATATCCAGCCGTCGACCAGCGCGATCATCTCGCCATTCGAGCGCGAGATGCCTTGCGCGGCAAGGATGCCGGAGGCGAGCCCTAGCACCCAGTCGATGTTGAGCGTCGCCGCCATGTTCGACTGCATCTGCGCGAAGACGCCGGGCGCCGGCATGGTCATGGTGTAGCCGGTCTTGGCCTCGTTCAGGAGCACCTCGTCCGGGGTCTCGGCAAGGCGCATGTGCATGCCGGTGGAGCCAATGATGGAACAGCCGGGCTTGCGCTGGCGGTCGAACAGGCCGGCGCCGAGCGCGGTGCAGGCGACGTCGACATAGGCGAGTACGACCGGCGTGCCGGCGATCAGCCCGCTGGCATCGGCCGCCGCCTTGGACAGGGCGGCGCTTTGCCTAGTGCCGTCGGCGATCGGCGGCAGCCAATGCCGGAGGTCGGCG
>NZ_RZOI01000163.1:0-9702 GCF_004022645.1 Mesorhizobium sp. M4A.F.Ca.ET.020.02.1.1
CATGTAGTTGATCGAATACTCATTGCCGGGATCGTATTTGGCGGTGCGCTCCTGAACGGTGTCCCACATGTTCGACAGGTTCGGCAGCTTCGACCTGTCGAGCTTCTGGAAAACGCCGGCCTGGATCTGGCGGGCGAGGAAATTGCCGCTGGGTACGACGACGTCATAGCCGCTGCCGCCGGCCAAAAGCTTGGTTTCGAGGATCTCGTTGGAATCGAACGTGTCGTAGACGACCTTGATGCCGGTTTCCTTGGTGAAATCGTCGATGATCGAACTGTCGATGTAGTCGGACCAGTTGAAGACGTTGACGACGCGGTCCTCGGCGTGGCCGCCGATGGTGAAAAGCGTCAGGAATGCCGAGGTCGCCGAAAGCCAGAGCGCTTTGCGGGTCATGCTGTTCTCCTTTGGTGAGTGTTCCGTCGCCAATCCGTCGCGGCCTCCGCGCGGCTGGGCATTTGCTTCAGATTATTGAGCTTTCTGGAGAGCGACAAGCGCGAACGGCCGGCTGCGCGGCGGTCCGACATGAGGCCGATGAAAGCTTTGGGCCGTTGCCGTGGCCTGGGGGATGTGCCGACGTCGTCAGAGGCTTTCGCCATGGCGCGGGCAGGGATATGACGATGTGGTCCGGTTCCGATTGGACCGGCATTGAGACTTGGCAAGATACGCCTGTCTTGTTGTTGCCGTGCCCTTAGCCTGCCCGCCCGGCAACGACGTTGTCAATGGCCCATCTCGCGCTTTGGCGCATCCGCTGCGTTAATTGGGGGATGGCAGTCCGGTGACGCCAGGGCGCTGGGGGCGCGGCTGCCGCTTGAACTCGAGCCCGATATGGACGAGCAGCGCCGTGACGACGACCGCACCACCGACGATGGTGCGCACAGACGGCACTTCCGAATGCACGAGCCAGACCCAGATCGGGCCAAGGATCGGCTCGAACGTGCCGAGCAGCGCCGCTATCGCCGCCGGGACGAGGCGGGCGCCGGTAGCGAAGAAGGCGAGGCCGACGCCGAGGTTGAGGACGCCGAAGGCGAACAGGAAGCCCATGTCGCGGCCGGAAACGGCAAATTCCGAGGCCTGGGAGGCCGCGAACGCGCCGGCGAGCAGCGCGCCGAGGCAGTTGGCCGGCGTCATGCGCACATGGGCGAAGCGGCGGGTGATCACCGTGGCGACCGAAAACATGCAGGCGATCAGCAACGCCAGGCTGTCGCCGACGGGAGACACGGTGCCGTCGAGCGATTCAGAGACCATGATGGCGACGCCGGCGATGACGGCGGCGATCGCCACCCAGGTCGCCGCCGCCACCCGCTCGCGAAACAGCACCCAGGCAAGCAGCGCGGCAAGCAGCGGCACGCCGGCCTGCATCAAGAGGATGTTGGCGACGGTGGTGTAGGAAAGCGCAACGATGAACGAGGTCGACGCGGTGGCGAAACAGATCGCGACGGCAAGGCCGGGCAGGCCCATGCCACGAAACAGTTTCAGCGTGCCTCGCCAGCCGTCGCGCCAAGCCATGAAGCAGAGCAGGAAGGCCACCGCCCAGAGCGAGCGCCAGAATACAATCGTCCAGTTGTCGGTAATGTCGATGAAGCGGGCGATGGTGCCGCCAAAGCTCCACATCAGCGCCGACAGGAACACCAGCAGCATGCCAAGGCGCTCGTCGCCAGGCGAGATGGCCGGGCGCGGCGGGACGGCTGGCGAAGCGTGCGATACGGCGTCGGTCATGGTTGCGACTGTCGGCGATTTCAGGGCGGCACGATGCGCGATGGGCGACAGAACCGCGCTGCATTCGCCTAACGCATCGGCGGCTGCAAGGCGTGATCCAGCCGCGCGTTCCGTTTGGCGCACTGGCGCATTAGCTCGACCAACGCGTCCAGCCCCGGCCGATACCTCCGGTTAAGAGGAGGCGTCCCGGTTGCGCCGAATGAGCCGCCAGAGGCCGACCAGGGGGACCAGCAAAATCACACCGAATTTCTTCAGCGCAATCAGCGCCACCGCCAGCAGTCCGGCCTTGGCCGCCAGCTTGCCCGCGATAAGGCCACCGATGCCCACAGCGGCGACGGTGTCGAAGCCTGGCCTGAAATCGACATACTTCTTGCCCGGGCTGAAGGTTGCGAGGCCAAGGACCTCGTCCAGGCTCTGCCTGATCTCGGGCAGTTGCTCCACCGTGGCGATGTAGCTCATCACGAAGACCCCCTCCCGGCCGAGAAAGCGCACATCGTAGTTGAGCGTGTGGACGGCATCGGTTCCGAACTGCAGCTCCTTGGCCCAGTGCAGACGTTTGTTGACGGCATCGTAGACGGGCGGCGAGGCCCAGCCGATCAAGGTGACGGGCTGAAATCCGTCCTTCACCCTTTGATCGTTGCTGGACAGGGTGTCCTCCTGCATGCTGCGCAACAATTCAGCGTAGTCGATCGACGCGGCGTCGCTGTCATCGACATAGCCGATCTTTTCCCAGCGCAACTCAATGCCCCAATTGTTCTCGGCGATGGGATCATGGCTGGTCGGAAAAATCATACCGACGGAGTCGGCACCGGCATCTGGCGGATTGCCCCAAGCCTCGGTCAGGACGGAGGCGGCATCCTTCTTGTCCAGGAAGTAGAACTTACCCTTGAGATCGAGGTGCACGCCTTCGGCAAGATCTATCGCACCGGTCCTGGGCTCGATCTTGTCAAGGAATGCCTTGCCGGCATCATTGTACTCTTGGTACGATTTGAAGAATTCCGAGGATTTCTCCGCAAATGCGGATGAGGCTGAAAGGGCAAGCGTCAGCCCAAGCCAAAAAACTTTCCTGTTCATCGCCGACCCCCCAGTCTTGCGCAATTCGTTTTTGATATCGCGGCGCTAATGCTTAATCAATATTGCCGACGGAAAGATTGCGTGGAGAACCCTCAATGGCTTGCTGTTGCAAAGGAGGATGGGCCTCCCGGGCCGACCAGCACAATCGACGTCACTGGAAATCGAAGGCGCTCAAGCCGGTCACCATCTCGTCCAGGCCAAGCGGCCGCGTCACCGGCGGCTCGGCGCGCGCCAGGCAACCGATGCGTTCGCAGAGCCGGCAGGCGGGTCCCACCGGCGTGGCGACGGCGACGCCCTGCCCCGACTTGCCGCTCGCCGTTCCCGGAAGGGCGCCGCCATAGACGATCTCGTCACGAAAGCCGATATCGCAGCCGATGAGCAGCGCCGTGCGGCGCGGCCGCTCCGAGAACGCGCCCTGTGGCCCTTCCAGCGTGCGGGCAATGCAGAGGAATTCGGCGCCGTCAGGCATTTCCACCGCCTCCACCAGGATCTGGCCGGGCTGGGTGAAGGCGGCATGGACCGGCAGCTTCGGACAGCCGCCGCCGAAGCGGCTCTGCGGAAAGCCCTGGCTGCCCGCCTTGCGGAAGCGGTTGCCGGCATTGTCGACCTCAAGCATGAAGAACGGCACACCGGAGGCGCCGGGACGCTGCAGCATGGTCAGGCGGTTGGCCGCCTGCTCGAAGGCCACGCCGAAGCGCGAACGCAGCACGTCGATATCGTAACGGGCACGCAGCGCGGCGGCATGGAAGGCCTGATAGGGCATCATCAGGGCATGCGCCGCGTAGCGGCCGAGCTCGAAGCGGGCGAGCCGGCGGGCCTCGTCCGTGGTCAGCTTCAGCGCCTGGATCTCTCCAGCTACCGCGACCGTCATGCGGATCAGCGAGGCTTCCATCGCCACTTCGCGCAATTGGTCGAAGGGCGACAGCCGCTCGGACAGGAACAGGCGTTGCGAGTGGCGATCGTAGCGGCGGCGCCAGTTCGGCATGGTGGCGACGGGCAGCACCTTGACGACGATGCCGTATTCGCGCCTAAGCCAGGCTTTCAGCGCGCCGAACAGGTCGTCGCCGGGGTCAAGCAGCGCGGTGAAGGCCTCGGCCTCCTCCTCCAGCGCGGCGAAATGGTTCGGCCGGCGCTCGAATATCTCATGCACCTCATCGACCGGCAGGCGGGCGCCGGACAGCGCGGTGGCGCGGCCCTCGCGCGCCAGGAGCTCGTTGAGATCGGAAAGCCGCTCGGCCTGCTCGCGATAGGCGCGGAACAGTTTCACCATCGCGGCGGATGCGTTGGGGGCCGCTTCGGCGAGCTCGATCAGCTCCTGGTCGCCCGGCAGTTCGGCCGCCAGCAGCGGGTCGCCGAACACTTCCTTGAGCGCCGAAATCGACCCCTTCGCCTCGCCCTGCAATTCATGCGGATCGACCTTGTAGACCGAGGCCAGCCTGAGGATCAGTTGCACCGTCAGCGGCCGCTGGTTGCGCTCGATCAGATTGAGATAGGACGGCGAGATGCCTAACCCTTCGGCCATCGCCGTCTGGGTCAGGCCCTTGGCATTGCGGATGCGGCGGATGCGCGGCCCGGCAAAAATCTTCTGGTCAGCCACTCAAATCCATCCTTGACAGGAATTTACACGATCTGGCCGCAGAGGCCTGCGCGCAACCTTTTACAATCGTGACAAATTTACAGAGCTTACCAGTCAAGCGCAACACTAATTTTCCCTTATTTTTCGGCCAAAAGCTCGGTTTTACTCGCGTGTTTCGCAGGGCGATGTAAATGATGTCACACACCAACGGCGCACAACTCCCATGACGCGACGTTTCCAAGAACCGACCTCGAATGAACTGGAGTATCCAATGACCGATTTTTACAACCTCGTCCCATCCGCGCCCGAAGGTCGCTTCGATGGTATCGAGCGGCCCTATTCGCCCGAGGATGTGAAGCGGCTGCGCGGCTCGGTCCAGATTCGCCAGAGCCTTGCCGAAATGGGCGCCAACCGGCTGTGGAAACTCATCCACGAGGAGGACTTCGTCAACGCCCTCGGCGCCATGTCCGGCAACCAGGCCATGCAGCAGGTCAGAGCCGGGCTGAAGGCGATCTATCTGTCAGGCTGGCAGGTCGCGGCCGATGCCAACACCGCGTCCGCCATGTATCCCGACCAATCGCTCTACCCCGCCAATGCGGCGCCGGAGCTGGTCAAGCGCATCAACCGCACCTTGCAGCGCGCCGACCAGATCGAGACATCCGAAGGCAAGGGGCTTTCGGTCGAGACCTGGTTCGCGCCAATCGTCGCCGACGCCGAGGCCGGCTTCGGCGGACCGCTCAACGCCTTCGAGATAATGAAGGCCTTCATCGAGGCGGGTGCGGCCGGCGTCCACTACGAGGACCAGCTGGCGTCGGAAAAGAAGTGCGGCCATCTCGGCGGCAAGGTCCTGATCCCGACGGCGGCGCATATCCGCAACCTCAATGCGGCCCGCCTCGCGGCCGACGTAATGGGCACGCCGACGCTGGTCGTGGCACGCACCGACGCGGAGGCGGCGAAGCTTTTGACGTCGGATATCGACGAGCGCGACCAGCCCTTCGTCGACTATGATGCCGGCCGCACGGTCGAGGGCTTTTACCAGGTCAGGAACGGCATCGAGCCCTGCATAGCGCGCGCCATTGCCTATGCGCCGCATGCGGACCTCATCTGGTGCGAGACCTCGAAGCCCGATCTGGCGCAGGCCAAGAAGTTCGCCGAGGGTGTGCGCAGGCATCATCCGGGCAAGCTGCTCGCCTACAACTGCTCGCCGTCGTTCAACTGGAAGAAGAACCTCGACGACGCGACGATCGCCAAGTTCCAGCGGGAACTCGGCGCCATGGGCTACAAGTTCCAGTTCATCACGCTGGCCGGCTTCCACCAGCTCAACTTCGGCATGTTCGAGCTGGCCCGTGGCTACAAGGCGAGGCAGATGGCGGCCTATTCGGAACTGCAGGAGGCTGAATTCGCGGCCGAGGTCCATGGCTACACCGCGACCAAGCACCAGCGCGAGGTCGGCACCGGCTATTTCGACGCGGTCTCGATGGCGATCACCGGCGGTCAGTCGTCGACCACCGCCATGCATGAATCGACCGAGCACGCCCAGTTCAAGCCGGCAGCCGAGTGAGCTGCCACAGAAGACGACCAACAGAGGAAACGCCCGAGAGGGCATAGGACACAAGGAGAAGACCAATGGCATCGATAAGCCGCGTCAAGGAAAGGGCGGAAGAGCAGTCCTCGGCCATGAGCGTCGACCAGCAGGCGACCATCCGCATGCTGGCCAATGACCTGCACAGGCTCAACCAGTCGGTGATGAAGGCGGTCGAGGCGGGCGTCTCGGTGGAGCTCGTGCGCTCGGCAAGGCATCATGGCGGCGACGGCAATTGGGGCGACCTCCTGATCCCGGTGATCGTCACCCAGCAAAACCACGGCTGACCACGTTCCACGGTGGCGCATTCGCCGAATTCTGTCTCGCCCGCGCGGTAACGCGCGGGCGACTTTCGTTTTGCAAAGCCCGGCTCCGACTGCCAGGAATAAACCTGGCACTAAATTTTAGCTTTTCTTGCGATATTCTGGAAATTAGCCATTTCAGCTTGACACCAGCGGCGATCTCACGCCAATTGTCCCTCAAGTTTCAACCCTGCATTGAAACAGAGATGAGTGCCCGCCCGCACATGAGCCCCAGCAATCGCGAGACCAGGACTGAAAGACATCTGAATCCGGAGGGCCGTGGCGGCGGCGCCGAGATGCTGACCGATTTCTCTCAGGTGCTCGTCATCGGAAAGTCGCCGATAAACAGGGTCGTGGTGTCGAAAATCGTCGAGAAATCAGGGCTGAAGCCGATTTCCGAATCGCCCGATACGGCGGCGAAAGCCTTGCGCTGCCTCATTCCCGGCGCGATCGTGCTCGACGGCGGCGCCGACAACAAGGACTGCGACGCGTTGATCTCCGGAATAGATGCGCTCAGGCGGATTTCGGGCAAGGCATTGCCCTCGGTGATCCTGCTTTCAACCAAGACTGGCACACCGGAGAGCCTGGGTCTCTCGAGTGTGATCGATGTCGTGATCGCCAAACCGATCACTCCCGAGAGGCTGCAACCGGTGATCGACCGCCTGATCGGGTCAGGGCGCGGCTAGCAGAAACCGGATCCGCCGTTCCAGCGCTGGGGCACAAGTCAGCCGCTAGAAACGATGCTTTCAATCAACCTTGGCAGTTCGCCAAGATCGGCGATCTGGCGAAAACGCGGCGCGGCCCTCGGCGGCTCGACATGTTCGAGCACCCAGGTCAACTCGTGCGGCACGTGCACGCCCCAGCCGCCGGCGTCGATGGCCGGAACGACATCGGATTTGAGCGAGTTGCCGACCATCATGCTTTTCTCGGGCCCGTCGCCATGGCGGCTGAAGATTCGGGCATAGGTGGTCGCGCTCTTGTCGCTGACGATCTCGACGGCGTCGAACAGATCGCCGAGGCCTGATTGCGCCAGCTTGCGTTCCTGGTCGAAAAGGTCACCCTTGGTGATCAGCACCAGGCGATAGGAACCGGCCAGCTTCTCCACCGTCTCGCGCGCATGGGCCAGCGGCTCGATCGGATGGCTGAGCATCTCGCGGCCGGCGGCAAGGATTTCGGCGACCACCGATCCCGGCACACGGCCGCCGCTGATCTCGATCGCGGTTTCGATCATCGACAGGGTGAAGCCCTTGATGCCGAAGCCGTAGACGGCAAGGTTGCGCCTTTCCGCTTCGAGTAGCCGCGCCGAAATATGCTCCGCCTCGCCATGCTCGGCCAACAGTCCTGCGAAGCGCTTCTCGGTCAGGCGGAAGAACTGCTCGTTCTGCCACAGCGTGTCGTCGGCATCGAAGCCGATCGTCGTCAGTTCATGGCCGGCCATGGCTGTCCTGCGTCGGGGTCCAAGGTAATCGCATTTCGCGAGGCGTCGAACCTAAGCCCGCCACGGCGAATTTCAACCGCGGCAGCAACCGCACAGGGGTTCCCCTTCCCTTCCATCGCCGGCCACGGCTATACTTCACCATCTGCAACGCAATCTGGTGATTGATGCCGCCTGAAAAAAAGGAAGTCCGTCCGTCTAGCCGCGGAGGGCGTACCCGCACGCCTGCCTTCTTGAAGAACCAACGCGGCGTGAAGAGCTGGAAGGAGGCCAGCGCCTGGCTGGAATGGCGCGGCATCGAGGACATCGAATGCATCACGCCTGACCAGGCCGGCGTTGCCCGCGGCAAGATGATGCCGTCGAAGAAATTCACCTCCAACACCTCGCTGGCGCTGCCCTCGGCGGTGTTCATGACAACGATTTCCGGCGGTTATCCCGAGGACGGCAACGGTTTCCACTATCCGGAGGATGACGGCGATCTCAAGTTGATGCCGGACCTTTCGACGCTGACCGTGGTGCCGTGGGAAGAGGACCCGACGGCGGCGGTGATCTGCGACCTCGTCCATCAGGATGGCCGCTCGGTCGAGTTCACGCCGCGCAACGTGTTGAAGCGCGTGCTCGCGGCTTACGCCGATCGCGGGCTGAGGCCAGTTGTGGCGCCCGAGATCGAATTCTACCTGGTGCGCAAGAATCCCGACCCGGACTATCCGCTGACGCCGCCGGTCGGGCGCTCGGGACGGCCGATCGGCGGCGGCGCCGGCTATTCGATCGCCGGCGTCAACGAGTTCGACGAGCTGATCGACGACATCTACCATTTTTCCGAAGGGCAAGGCCTGGAGATCGACACGCTGATCCACGAGGAGGGCGCCGGCCAGCTCGAGATCAATTTGCGCCACGGCGATCCGATCGAGCTCGCCGACCAGGTGTTCATGTTCAAGCGCACCATCCGCGAGGCGGCGCTGAAGCACGAGATTTACGCCACCTTCATGGCCAAGCCCATCCAGGGCCAGCCCGGATCGGCCATGCACATCCACCAATCGATCGTCGACAGGAAGACCGGGAGGAACGTGTTCTCGGCCGAGGACGGCTCGGAGACGGAGGATTTCTTCCACTTCATTGGCGGCATGCAGAAGCATGTGCCGAACGCGCTGGTGATGTTCGCGCCCTATGTCAATTCCTACCGGCGGCTGACGCAGGCGGCATCGGCACCGGTCAACAACAAATGGGGCTACGATAACCGCACCACGGCCTTCCGCGTGCCGCGTTCGGATCCGGCGGCGCGGCGTGTCGAAAACCGCATTCCGTCCTCGGACGCAAACCCCTACCTGGCGCTGGCGGCATCGCTCGCCTGCGGCCTGGTCGGCATGATCAACAAGGTCAAGGCCGAGCCTCCGGTGCTGACCACCGCCAACGCCGATGAGATCGACCTGCCGCGCAGCCTGCTCGAAGCCGTCGACCTGTTCGAAGGCGACGAGGAACTCTGCGCGATCCTCGGCAAGTCGTTCACCGCCACCTATGCGGCGATCAAGCGGGCTGAGTTCGAGACCTTCATGGAAGTGATCAGCCCGTGGGAGCGGGAGTATTTGTTGCTGAATGTTTAGGGGAGTAGGGGTGTAGGGGTGTAGGGGAAATGACCGAGAAAACAGGCTCCTACAAGGAGCTGATCGTCTGGCAGCAAGCGATGGATCTTGCGGTGGCGGTTATGGGGCGACGAAATCCCGGCCCAAGGAGGAGCTCTATGGATTAACCAGCCAAGTGCGCCGAGCCGCCGCCTCGATACCAGCCAACATCGCGGAAGGCCATGGTAGAGAAATCCGGGGGTCCTATCAGCAATTTTTGCGTATCGCTCAAGGCTCACTGAAGGAATTGGAGACACAGATCCTGATAGCCGAGCGTACCGGCATCGCGCCGAAAGTGACGGCGATTTCATTGCTGGAGGGGACCGAAAGTGTGGGGAAGCTTCTCCGCCTTCTGATCCGCAAACTCTCGGCCGACTAGCTTACCTATTCCCCTATTC
>NZ_RZOI01000164.1:0-6629 GCF_004022645.1 Mesorhizobium sp. M4A.F.Ca.ET.020.02.1.1
TTGCAAGCCATTCCTGACGGGCCGCGTCGGCCTTGGCCTTGGCTGCGTCGCGCATCGCCAGCTTGCGGGCTTCGAGCGCCTTGGTCCTGGCGGCTTCCTTGTCGGCCGCGATCTTGTCCTCGAGCTTGCTGATCTGGGCGAGATCGGCCGGAGTCGGGTTTTTCTTCTTCTTGAGAAGCTTCAGCTGCGTTGCGTCGCTTTTGACGGCGACATTGATGGCGCCGGTTATCTCGACTGATGGCGATGCGGCCATGTTTGCCGGCGTGCCGGCGAAGGCTGCGGAACTCATGCCGAGCACGGCAAAGAATCCCAAGAAAATGAAGCTGCGAAGCTGCATGGCGAAGATCCGATCGTGTAATGCTTTGTTGCCACGGCGTCGCCCGGCGCCCCCCAAGGACGCCGAAAGTGCCGCGCGCAATGTATAATCGATCAGGCCACGACGCCTCAAGCGCGCCGTCAGGCTACGCCCGGTTGAATCTTCGTGAATGTGCGGCATTTGCCGCGACTGTGATCAAACGACAACAGATCGCGGCCCGATAAGCTTGCCTGGCTATTGGTTCGGAACCTGCGGTGTGACCGGCAAGGTGACGCCGTTGGCTGCCGGCGGGGTGGCCGGATTCGCTGGTGCCGGCGCAGGCGCTGTCGTCGCGGCGCCGTTGCCCGATGAGGGCGGCGTCGCCGATCCGCTGGCGGGTGCCGCCGGCGCCGTCGAGGTCGACGGAGCGGCCGGTGCGGTGGCGCCGGCCGGCGCGTTGCCCGGCAGCTGGTCGAGCACGCCCTTGCCGGCGTTGCTGGACGACGCCGGAGCGCGATCGAGGATGTCGATCGGCTTTTCGCCGTAGCGCGCCACGAGCGACAAGGTGAGAGACGTTGCAAAGAAGGCAGCCGCCAGGATCGCGGTCGCCCGCGTCAACGCATTGGCGGCGCCGCGCGCCGTCATGAAACCGGAACCGCCACCGATACCGAGACCACCGCCTTCGGAGCGCTGCAGCAGCACCACGCCGACGAGCGCGAGCACGACCATAAGGTGAATGACGATCAGTACGGTTTCCATAGTTTATCCTGGCAAGGCCTTGCGCGGCCGCGGATACGACCGGTGATTTGGAGGCGGCTCCTTACAATGCTTTAGCGGCATTTCCAAGCCCGTGGCCGGAATATGGGGAGCAATGCGCCCTTTGCAACGATTTCGGCCGCGCCGGCCGGCTGGCTCCGCGACTAGGAGATATTCAGATAGGCTTCGGCGATGCCGAGGAAATCCGCCGCCTTCAGGCTGGCGCCGCCGACCAGCGCGCCGTCGACATTGGCGACGCCGAGCAACTCGACAGCGTTGGACGGCTTGACCGAGCCGCCGTAGAGGATGCGTATCTTTGCGGCCGCGCCGCCAAGCACCTCCGTCAGCTTTGCGCGGATGTGCGCATGCGCCTCGGCGACGTCATCGGCGGTCGGCGTCAGGCCGGTGCCGATGGCCCAAACCGGTTCGTAGGCAATGACGGTGTTGGCCGCAGTGGCGCTTGTCGGCACCGAACCGGCGACCTGGCGCGACAGCACGTCGAGCGTCGTGCCTGCCTCGCGCTCGGCCCTTGTCTCGCCAATGCAGATGATAGCCACCAGCCCGGCCCGCCATGCCGCGGAGGCCTTGGCGTGGATGGTGGCATCGTCCTCGCTGAGATCGGCGCGGCACTCGGAGTGGCCGACGATGACGTGGCTGGCGCCGGCGTCCTTTAGCATCTCGGCCGAAATCCGTCCGGTGTAGGCACCGCTTTCCTTGGGATGGCAATCCTCGCCACCGGCCCGAACCGGGGTGCGCGAGAGGATTTCGGCGGCGTGCGAAAGCAGGGTCGCTGGCACGCAGACAAGCGCCTCCGTCTCGGCGTCGAGGCCGCTCATGAAGCCGTTGCCGATCATCCTCAGTTCGTTGAGCGAGGCGCTGGTGCCGTTCATTTTCCAGTTGCCGGCAACGAGCGGGCGGATTCCAGGCGTCATGGGCTTTGCTTCTCCAGGCGAGATTTGGCTTGCGCACTCACTATCAAAATCAGGCCACAAAGCAATCGACAGTGGACCGGAAGGGCGCTATTGCGCTTGTTTCAGACTCGGGCGCACGAAAAATGCGCAAAAATCGGAAGTAGGCATGCTTGGTATCTTGAGAAACGCGGCGGGCACCTGGGTCGCGAAGGCGTTGCTGTCTTTGCTGGTGATCAGCTTTGCCGTCTGGGGTATTTCGGGGCGTCTGTCGGGAACTTTGGGCGGCCATCATTCCGTGATCACAGCCGGCGGCACGGCGGTTTCGATCAACGAATACCGCCTCGCCTACGACCGCCAGATCAGCGTCATGTCGCAGCAGTTCGGCCAGCGCATCACGCGCGAGCAGGCGCAGGCCCTCGGCATCGACAACCAGGTGCTGGCGCAGCTCGTTTCGGGCGCGGTGCTCGACGAGCAGGCCCGCAAGCTCGGACTTGGTCTGTCCAAGGACCGGCTCGCCGAACTCACGCGCGAGGATCCGGCCTTCAAGGGGCCAAGCGGCCAGTTCGACCGCAGGACGTTCGAATACCTGCTGCGCCAGATCGGCATGCGGCCCGAGGACTATCTGAAGAATCGCGCCCAGGTTGCGGTGCGCCAGCAGATCGTCGAGGCGGTTTCGGACGGCCTCAAGGCTCCGCAGACCTTCCTCAAGGCGGTCGCGCTCTACCGCGGCGAGGATCGCACCATCGACTATCTGACCTTGCCGAAGACGCTGGTCGAGCCGATCGAGGCGCCGTCTGACAGCGTGCTCCAGACCTATTTCGACGCCAACAAGAAGGCATATGCGGCGCCCGAATACCGCAAGTTCTCCTATGTCAGGCTCGAACCGCAGGACATCATGGACCCGACCGCGGTGACCGATCCGCAGATCAGCGACGACTACAACAAGAACAAGGGGCGCTACACGACGCCCGAGATGCGCACCATCGAGCAGCTGGTGTTTAAGACGCCGGACGCGGCCAAGGCCGCGTTCGATTCGCTGAAAGCGGGCGCGACTTTCGACAAGCTCGTCACCGCCGAGGGCAAAACCCAGGCCGACACGCTGCTTGGCACGCTCGCCAAGGACAAGATCGCCGACAAGGCGGTGGCCGACGCGGCCTTCAAGCTCGCCGCCAACGAGGTCAGCCCCGTCGTCCAGGGCGCCTTCGGCCCGGTGCTCCTGCGCGTCACCGAGATCAAGCCGGAGGTGGTGAAGCCCCTGGCCGAGGTGTCCGACCAGATCCGCAAGGACCTGGCGCTCGGCGAGGCCAGCCGCATCCTGCTCGACGTGCACGACAGCTACGAAGACACGCGCGCTTCCGGCAGTTCGCTTGCCGACGCCGCCGCCAAGCTGAAGCTCAAGGTCGTCACCGTCGACGCGATCGACCGCACCGGCCAGCGGCCAGACGACACCATCGTCAAGGACCTGCCGGAGTCGGCGGATCTCATCAAGGCGGTGTTCGTCGCAGAGCCCGGCACCGAGAATGAGGGCCTGACCACCGCCGACAACGGCTTCGTCTTCTACGAAGTCGGATCGATCACGCCGGCGCGCGACCGCACGCTGGATGAAGTCCGCCAGAAGGTGGTGGCCGACTGGACGGCGGCGGAAACGGAAAAGCGGCTTGCCGCCAAGGCGGACGAGCTCGAGAAGCGGCTCAAGGCCGGGGCCACGCTCGATGTGATCGCTGGCGAACTCAAGCTCGAGAAGCAGACCAAGCGCGGCCTGAAGCGCGAAGCCGATGACGCCGATTTCGGCAAGGAAGGCGCCGCCGAGATGTTCGGTGTCGGCGAAGGCGGCACCGGGCTGATCCCCTCGCCCACCGGCGACGGACAGATCCTCTACAAGGTGGCTGAAGTCTTCGAGCCGGCCGGCGCCGATGCCAGCTCCGTGCCTGACGACGCGCAGAAATCGTTCACTGCCGGCATGTCGGACGACCTGCTCGACCAGTTGGTGGCGCAGTTGCAAACGCAATACGACGTCCGCATCGACCAGACCGCCGTTACCCAGGCGCAGGCCCGATGAGCGCGCTGAAGAGCCATATCGCCAAGGTGGCGGCAGGCACCCCTCTCTCGTTCGAGGAAGCGCGCGAGGCGTTCGAAATCATCATGTCTGGCGACGCGACGCCCGGCCAGATCGGCGGCTTCCTGATGGCGCTGCGCGTGCGCGGCGAGGCGGTGAGTGAGATTTCCGGCGCCGTCGCCACCATGCGCGCCAAGATGCTGCGCGTCGAGGCTCCGCACGGTGCCATCGACATCGTCGGCACCGGCGGCGACAATTCGCACAGCGTCAATATCTCGACGGGTTCCGCCTTCGTCATTGCGGCAAGCGGCGTGCCCGTGGCCAAGCACGGCAATCGCGGCCTGTCCTCGCTGACGGGCGCCGCCGACGTGCTCACCGCGCTCGGCGTCAAGATCGATATCGGACCGGAGACGATTGGCCGCTGCATCCATGAAGCCGGCGTCGGCTTCATGTTCGCGCCGGCGCATCATCCGGCGATGAAGCATGTCGGCCCGATCCGGGGCGAGCTTGGCACGCGCACCATCTTCAACTTGCTCGGACCGTTGTCCAATCCGGCCGGCGTCAGCAGGCAGATGGTCGGCGTGTTCCTGCCGGAATGGATCATGCCGGTTGCCGAGGCGTTGAAGGCGCTGGGCACCGAGCACGCCTGGGTCGTTCACGGCGACGGCTATGACGAGATCACCACCACCGGCGAGACGCAGGTGGCGGAACTTGCCGGCGGCGAGATCCGCACCTTCGCGCTCACCCCCGAGGCGGTCGGCCTGAAGCGCCATACCAAGGACGAGTTGCGCGGCGGCGACGCGGCCTACAATGCCAAGGCGCTGCGCGATATGCTGGGAGGTGCCGCGGGCGCCTATCGCGACACCGTGCTGATGAATGCCGGTGCCGGCCTGGTGGTGGCCGGCAAGGCAACAACGCTGGCCGACGGCATGGCGAGCGCTGCGCAAGCGATCGACAGTGGCCGGGCGCTCCAGGTGCTCGGCCGGCTGGTCGAAATCGAACGGGTAGAGCCTTGTCCGACATCCTGCGCAAGATCGAAGCCTACAAGCGCGAGGAGATCGCGGCGGCGAAGCGGCGCGTGCCGCTGGCCGAGATCAAGGCGCGGGCAGATGGCGCCGAGGCGCCGCGCGGTTTTCTTGCCGCGCTCGAAGCCAGGCGCGCGGCCGGCAGCTTCGGGCTGATCGCCGAGATCAAGAAGGCGAGCCCGTCCAAGGGGCTGATCCGCGCCGATTTTGATCCGCCGGCGCTGGCCAGGGCCTACGCGAAAGGTGGCGCCGCCTGTCTGTCGGTGCTGACCGACGAGCCGTCCTTCCAGGGTGCGCCGGAATTCCTCGCCGCCGCCCGCGCCGCCGTTGTCCTGCCCGCGCTTCGCAAGGATTTCCTGTTCGACGCCTATCAGGTGTTCGAGGCCCGCGCCTGGGGTGCCGACGCCATCCTAATCATCATGGCGAGCGTCGACGACGCGATGGCTCGCGAGCTCGAGTCTGCGGCCTTCGAACTCGGCATGGATGCGCTGGTCGAAGTGCATGACGAGGCCGAGATGGAGCGGGCGCTCCGGCTCTCCTCGCGGCTAATCGGCATCAACAACCGCGACCTAAGGACATTCGAGACCAGCCTGGACGTTTCGGAGCGGCTGGCGGCGATGGTGCCGGCCGACCGGCTGCTGGTCAGCGAAAGCGGCATCTTCACGCATCAGGACTGCCGCAGGCTGGAGAAGTGCAAGATCGGCACTTTCCTGGTCGGCGAGAGCCTGATGCGGCAAGCCGATGTGGCCGCCGCAACGCAGCTTCTGCTCACGGGCAGGGCGCCAGCCGAGGCGCTCTGACCATGGCGACCTCCCTCACCCACCTTGGCGCTTCGGGCGAAGCCAACATGGTCGACGTCGGCGACAAGGCCGAGACGGTGCGCACCGCGATCGCCGAGGGTTTTGTCTCGATGCGCGCCGAAACGCTGGAGATGATCCTTGCCGGCGATGCCAAGAAGGGCGACGTGCTTGGCACCGCGCGCATTGCCGGCATCATGGCGGCGAAACGCGCGCATGAACTGATCCCGCTCTGCCATCCGCTGCTCCTGACCAAGGTTTCGGTGGACATCGAGCCGGACACGTCCCTGCCTGGCCTCAAGGTCACGGCGCTCGCCCGCGTCACCGGCAAGACAGGCGTCGAGATGGAGGCGCTGACGGCGGCCTCCGTCGCCTGCCTCACCATTTACGACATGGCCAAGGCCGCCGACCGCGCCATGGTGATCTCCGGCATCAGGCTGGTCGAGAAGACCGGCGGCAAGTCTGGCGATTACAAGGCGGCCGGGCGCGGGGAAGGCGCTTGATGGCGCTGGTTCCTGTCGCCGAGGCGCTCGAGCGCCTGCTGGATGGAGCGGCGCCGCGGGCCAGTGAGAGCGTCGCGCTGATCGACGCCGCCGGCCGGGTGCTGGCCGAGCCCGTGGTGGCATTGCGCACGCAACCGCCCTTCAACGCCTCCGCCATGGACGGCTATGCGACGCGCGCCACCGACGTGGCATCCGTGCCGGCGCGGCTTTCGGTGATCGGCATGGCGCCGGCCGGCCGCGGCTTCGAAGGCAGCGTCGGCCCGTCGCAAGCCGTGCGCATCTTCAC
>NZ_RZOI01000164.1:6639-9693 GCF_004022645.1 Mesorhizobium sp. M4A.F.Ca.ET.020.02.1.1
CTACCGTGCCGCCGCCCAGGTCCCTGACATTCTCCTGAATGACGATGGTGTCGGCGCCTTGCGGCACCGGCGCGCCAGTGCCGCAAGGCGCCGACACCATCGTCATTCAGGAGAATGTCAGGGACCTGGGCGGCGGCACGGTAGAGGTAACCCAGCCGACGGCGCAAGGACGCAACATCCGGCGTGTCGGACTCGATTTCGCGCAAGGCGATGTGCTGCTCGAAAGGGGCCGCCTGCTTGATCCCGCGGCACTGTCGCTGGCGGCATCCGCCAACCATCCGTGTTTGAGCGTGGTGAAGCGGCCGCTGGTCGCCATCATCGCCACCGGCGACGAACTGCTGCCGCCCGGCAGCGAGCTTGGTCCCGACCAGATCATTTCGTCCAACGCCTATGGCGTCGCCGCCGCCGCTCAGTCGGTCGGCGCCCGCGCGCTCGATCTCGGCATCGCCGCCGACCGCAAGGAAGCGATCGCCGCGCTGGTCAGGCAGGCCGTCGAGCAGCAGGCCGATGTCATCGTCACGCTGGGCGGCGCCTCGGTCGGCGACCACGATCTGATCCACGACGTGCTGACCGGCGAAGGCATGACGCTCGATTTCTGGAAGATCGCCATGCGCCCGGGCAAGCCGCTGATGTTCGGCCGGATGGGGCGCACGCGCTGTATCGGCCTGCCGGGCAACCCTGTCGCCAGCCTGGTCTGCTCGAAATTGTTCCTGAAGCCCTTGCTGGCGCGACTCGGTGGCCGCGACTTCCGGCAGGACCTGCGCGAGGCACGCCTGGGCACGGCGATGCAGGCCAATGATCTCAGGCAGGATTACGTGCGCGCCGTGGTCCGCGAAGAAGCCGGCTCAATGGTTGCCACCCCCTTCGGCATCCAGGACTCCTCGATGCTGCGCATGCTCGCCGACGCCAACGGCCTTGTCGTGCGGGAGCCCTTCGCCCCGGCTGCAGCCGCAGGCGACGCTTGCCGCGTGCTGATGCTACGCTGAACAAAACGTCAACGCATTCATTAAACTTTAAACGGTTGCGGAACACAACTGGAACAGATAGTGTTTGTTCTGGGTTTGTTTTTCTGATTCTGGTTTCAGAACCCGTGGGGGCCGCCATGCTGACGCGCAAACAACATGAACTCCTGATGTTCATCCATGAACGGCTGAAGGAAAGCGGCATTCCGCCCTCGTTCGACGAGATGAAGGAGGCGCTCGATCTCGCCTCGAAGTCGGGCATCCACCGGCTGATCACGGCGCTGGAAGAGCGCGGCTTCATTCGCCGGCTGCCGAACCGGGCGCGTGCTCTGGAAGTGCTGCGCCTGCCTGACTCGATCGCGCCCGGTCTCAATGCGGCGAAGAAGTTTTCGCCGAGCGTCATCCAGGGAAGCCTGGGACAGGGCAATCTCGGTCGGCAAATCAAACCGGCGTCGCCGTCGCGTACCCCCAGCAATGACGACGACGCTGTGTCGGCGGTGTCGATCCCGGTAATGGGCCGCATCGCCGCCGGCGTGCCGATCGACGCCATCCAGCACCAGACGCATTCGATCTCGGTGCCCCCGGACATGATCTCGGGCGGCGAGCATTATGCGCTGGAGGTCAAGGGCGACTCGATGATCGAGGCCGGTATCTTCGACGGCGATACGGTCATCATCCGCAACGCCGACACGGCGAGCCCCGGCGAGATCGTTGTGGCGCTGGTCGACGAGGAAGAGGCGACGCTGAAGCGCTTCCGCCGCAAGGGCGCATCGATCGCGCTCGAAGCTGCCAACCCTGCCTATGAGACCCGCATCTTCGGCCCTGACCGGGTCAAGGTGCAAGGCAAGCTGGTCGGCCTGATCCGGCGCTACTGAGCCGACGGCGCCAGTTTGACCACCGGTTTTTCGGGTCTCTGGTAAGGCGGCAGTCCCCTCGCCTCGCGAGAGTATTTGCGCTGCTCGTGCCATGGCCGGTAGGGCTTTTCGACCGCGTAGCGGATTGTTGCTTGCGCGCTCGCCGATTGCGGATCGAAGAAGACAGCGGCACTGCCGGAGCGGGCGAGCTGACGTTTGGTGACGACGAGGGCCAGCGAATTCCAGCAGGGACTGTAGGCGGTGGCGTCGTCGATGACGATCAGGTCGGCGAAGGCGCAGGCCGGCCGCGCCGTCTTGCGGTTTTCCGCGAGCGCCACGATTGCGCCTGACGGATGTCGGGCAAGGCATAGCCCGTCCCTGCAGTAAAATGGCGAGCCCGGCGGCAGGTCGAGCGGATCGATGTCGAAGCGTGCATCCCCTGTCTCGAAGGTCTCCGGCTCGACGATGGTCTCGGCCACCAGCGCGCGTTTCCAATTGTCGGTGGTGAATTCGTTCGACCGCACCCGGTTGACGGCGAGCTCGCCGCCTCCGATCGGCATCGCCACCAGATGCGCATCCTCCGAGATCAGCACATCGGGCGTGCGGGTATTGGAAACCGTCAGCAGGCCCGCCAGAGCGAAGGGGATCGCCGCAAGTCTCAGCCAGGTCGTGGCCATGGTCGCGATGACCAGCGCTATCGTCACGAAAAGCACCGACTGGATGGAGATCAGCCCGACGGCATCGACCGGCGAGCGTTCGGAAATCCACCCGGAGATCGCGATCATCGCGGTCAGGCCCTTGCCCATCAGATACAGGAATGGCCAGTCGAGGCCGAACGGCATCGTCAGGGCGCTGGCGACCCCCAGGAACATGACCACCGAAACGATCGGCATGACGGCCAGGTTGGCGACCAGGCTGAGTGGCGAAACGCGCTGGAAGTGCCAGATGGCGAAGAGCGCCGTGGCGCTGCCGGCGATGATCGAGGTCATGGCAAGGCCACCCATCCCCATCACCAGTTTGCGCGACGTAAAGCGAAGGAACGATCGCTTCGGCGGCGGCGTGGTCGTCCTGTCGGCGCGATAGTCGGCCCAGCCGGCATAGGCGCCGACCAGGGCAGCCGTGGCGGCGAAGGACATCTGGAAGCTCGGGCCGACCACTTCGTGCGGCGACACCAGGATGACGGCGATGGCCGAGATCGCCAGATTGCGCATGGTGAGCGCTGCCCGGTCGAACAACAC
>NZ_RZOI01000165.1:0-9645 GCF_004022645.1 Mesorhizobium sp. M4A.F.Ca.ET.020.02.1.1
GCTCCGGCTTTGTCTACGCGGTGGCAACGGGCGACCTCTATATACGCGGTGGCCTGGCCAGGCGCGTGCTGGTGATCGGCTCGGAGACTTTCTCGCGCATCCTCGATTGGAGCGACCGCTCGACCTGTGTCCTGTTCGGCGACGGCGCAGGCGCCCTGGTGCTGGAAGCGGGCGAGGGGACCGGCGGCATCGCCGACCATGGCGTGCTGGCGGCGAGCCTGCGCTCCGACGGCGTCCACAAGGACAAGCTGTTCGTCGATGGCGGGCCATCGACCACCGGGACCGTCGGCCATCTCAGGATGGAAGGCCGCGAGGTGTTCAAGCATGCCGTCGGCATGATCACCGACGTCATCGAGGCGACATTCTCGCAGGCCGGCATCACTGCCGAGGACCTCGACTGGTTCGTGCCGCATCAGGCCAATAAACGGATTATTGACGCTTCCGCCAAGAAGCTCGGGATTGCCGAGCAAAAAGTGGTGGTCACGGTCGATTTGCACGGTAACACGTCGGCTGCTTCCGTGCCGCTGGCGCTCTCGGTGGCCGTCGCCGATGGTCGCATCAAGAAGGGCGACCTAGTGCTGCTCGAGGCGATGGGCGGAGGCTTCACCTGGGGCGCGGTTTTGGTCCGCTGGTAAGTGCCGAACTGAAGGGTTCGGTCCTTGACCTTGACGGATCAATTACTTAGGCTCTGCCGTTGCTTGTACCGATTTATGTTTTTGAGCTGATGGGACGGTCGCATGGGGGGAAAGACACTTACGCGCGCCGACCTTGCCGAAGCCGTTTACCGCAAGGTTGGCTTGTCGAGAACTGAATCGGCCGAGCTCGTCGAAGCGGTGCTGGACGAAATTTGCGAGGCCATCGTGCGTGGTGAGACGGTCAAGCTGTCGTCCTTCGCGACCTTCCATGTCCGCTCCAAGAACGAGCGCATCGGCCGCAATCCCAAGACCGGCGAGGAAGTGCCGATCCTGCCGCGCCGGGTGATGACCTTCAAGTCGTCGAACGTGCTGAAGAGCCGCATCCTGCGCTCGCACCAGAACAGCAAGGCCAAGGGCGGCAAGTAGCCGCCGCAAATGCCCGGTTGATAACGCCCGCGCGCTTTGACGCCGGGCTTGAATATTGTTTCATAAACCGCTGAAATAAGGCCCGATTCGGGACCAATCGGTCCGATCGCCGTCCAGCGGAGGATTCGCCCATGGACAAGAGCCCCGATGCTTTCCGCACCATCAGCGAGGTCGCGGAAGATCTCGATCTGCCGCAGCATGTGCTGCGCTTTTGGGAAACGCGTTTCAACCAGATCAAGCCGATGAAGCGTGGCGGCGGCCGCCGCTACTACCGGCCGCAGGATGTCGAGCTGATCAAGGGCATCCGCCATATGCTCTACGACCAGGGCTACACCATCAAGGGCGTGCAGAAGCTGTTGCGCGAGAACGGCAACCATTTCCTGGTTGCCATCGGCAATGGCGACATGGCGGCCGTCGAGGCGATCGCGCAGCGCCGGCAGGCAGAACAGGTGCCGCTGACACCGGCGGCCCAGCCACGCGGCGCCGACGACGAGATGCTTGTCGGCCAGCCCAGGGTGAAACCCAGCCGTCGCTTTTTCGGCCTCGGCAAGAGCGACGACGAAGGCCCGGTCCAGCCGGACTCCTCGAAACTATCGCGTGACAACCGCGCGCTGCTGCAGGAGGCGCTGTTCGACCTGTTGGAGTGCAAGCGCCTACTCGACCAGGTGCGCTAGGGTGGGTGACATTCAGGTTGATGCCGGCCTGCGAACAGTGCCTGCCGCATCATGATCAAGGCAAAGGAAAATGGCGGCCGTCGCGCGGACGGCCGCCATTTTCCTTGATGGCAAGCGATCAGTTCGCGAGCTTGAGCCGCTTCGTCGGATCGATCTTCATAACCTGGCTGCACTTGCCGTAAACGGTGCCGTTCTTGTCGGTGGCGTCGGTGTAGGTGCCCTTGCAGTCGATCTCCAGCACCAGACACGAGCCTGCGCCCTTACAGACCGCGCCGCCGTCGCCGGTGGGGTGCGTGCCGGCGACGGCCGAGTTCGGGACGGAAACCGAGCCGAAGGCCGAGACGGCTATGGCCGCGGCGAGCGAGATGCGCTTGAAGTTGGTGAAGTTGGTCATTTGAGCATTTCCTTCTCTTTGATCGAGGTTCGCCGTTCCGGCGTCCTTCTGGGTTGGGGAGCGCCTTCTTGGCGTCCATGCAGGCTTGGTGCGCCCCGGAGAGGAAAGGTTCACGTCTCGGTTTGATTTCTTGTCGGACCGGTTTTCAGGCCTGGCGAGTGCCGCCCCGCCGGTCATGCGTCTCGGCAAGCACCGGGCGATGAGTGCGCAGGCATAGAGGCCGGCGATTCCGCGATGCCGTCTGCGAAGAAAGTCCGACCGGTCGAGCCGCCAGTTTCGCTCGATCGCCGCCATGATAACCGGATTGGTCCACGTGCAGCAGCCGGCTGCGGAATAGATGGTGACCTCGCCGGCATAAAGGCCTGGGGCATTTCAAGACAGATGCGGCGGATATAGTCCTTGGCCGCAAGCTTGTCGGTCAGCGTCACGAACAGCGGATCGCGGTCGACGATTTTTCGCCAGAGCATCAGCTCGCGATGGCTGCGCGGCGCGGCGGGATTAGGCAGGTAGCCGAGCTTCCGGATGAAGCGGAAGACAAGAGCAGGGTGGCGAAGCGTTAGCAGCAGCCGGGCTGCGGCCAGGACAAGGCGATGTCTTGCCGAATCCATGCAATGCGGCGCTGCGGATCACGGCAGGAAGGCCGGCTGTGGCAAAACCAAAAACCGCCCTTCCTGTCGGATAAGCCGGCTTGCTCAGGCCTTCTTCGCCAGGACCTTCTGGTGGTGGTGGTGATGATGATGGTGGTGGTGGTGATGCTTGCGGTGATGATGATGACGGTGATGCTTGTGGTGCACCGGAGCAGCATCGGCGCTGGTCGCGCCGAGGATCGGCATCGAGACAGCGAGGGCCACCGCCAGCCCGAGAACGGAGAGAAGGGACTTCTTCATGATATCGTTTCCTTTTGCGCGGGCCGCATTCCGAGGGCACCGGACCAAATCGGTGGCTCGAGCGCCGCGATCGGGACTATCCTCCTGGATTCTTTCGGCAATTTTTCCCGACTGTAGAATTTTGTTTCTGGATTGTGTCTGAGTGACATCCGCGCCGTTTCGGCTGGGCGTTTGCCCCGGTTGCAGAGATGATCGCCCACATCGGCGGCACAACGCCGTTGTTGCCAACCACGACGCGGCCGGATGTCAGCATGCCGTCGCCGACGCGCTGCGCAGTGGCGAAGACGACAGCGCCGGGCCTGAGGTCGTCCGGCGTGGCCGGCGCGAATGCCACGACAGGCGTGGCCCGATCCTTCCTGAAATGGCTGGCGCACCTGTCTGGCTTGCCAGCGACATCCGCGGAACGAACGGAGGCTCAACTCGATGTTCGGTTCTTCAAAAGAACTTGATTGGACCTCGCGAAAGACGGGACCGCGCATTTGGCCGGTTCCCTCTTCCTAAGTCGTTCCGGCGTCGCTTCACGATGGTGTGACGCCCGCTTTGGCGCTTGGCAAATCGCCGCCGAGCGGTCATTGTCTCGCTCGTCTCAGGCAACCCATGATTTGATCAGCGTGTTTCAAACCCAAGGAGTTGCCAATGCCTGCCACTGCAAGACGAGAAGTTCTGACTGATTTGATTGCAACGCCCGGCCATAGCGCCCTCAAAACCGCCCGCGAGACCAGGGGATACAGCCTCGAAGAGCTGTCCCTGACCTGCGGCCTGTCCATTCAAGAGATCGCCGAAATCGAAAGTGGCAGGGATACTGATTCTTCGAAGCTGCGACGAATCGCTGTGGCGCTCCAGCTCCCCGAAGATGCCGTCATTGGCGCGGCGGCGATGGCGCCACCGGAAAGCCGGATCGCCTGACGGCGAGAGCTGTTCGATAAGCCGGCCCCGGCAATGTTTCCGGAAAACCGGATTCCGCTTTCAGGATTGGGGCCCTGTGGTGGAATTCGGTTGACCCGCAGGGGGTTATCACGATAGATCGCGGCCGGTCCGGAGTGTAGCGCAGCCCGGTAGCGCACTTGACTGGGGGTCAAGGGGTCGTCGGTTCGAATCCGGCCACTCCGACCATTCAAACCAGAGACTTGCCCCCAAAAGTCTCTTCTCCTGAAATCAGCGATTTCTGTGGCCGCCTCGGTCGGGCAGCAAGCGGATCGTCATGCGGGCGCCAGCCGCAATTCCTTCTGATGCCGGTATTCGAGCGCGATCGCGCCCCAGATCAGGCCGAGCAGCAGGTAGACATGGCGCCAGTGGTCGATGTCGATGAAGGTGCCGAGGCCGATATTGCCGACGAAGGCGACATAGGCGCACAAGAGATAGGGCTGCCAGGGCCGGTCGCGAAGAAGGATGCGGAAGCCGGCCACGATCGTCCACACTGTCAGCGTCAGGAAACAGATGAAGCCAAGCCAGCCGTAGTCCATCAGCATCTTCAGCCAGATGTCGTGCGTGTCCTCGCCAAAGATGGTGCCGAACACCAGCGGGCCGATGCCGAACGGATGCTCCAGCGCCATCTGGAAGCCGATCGTGTAGCGGGCGAACCGGCCAAGGCGCGCGGTGTCGTAGCTCTGCTCGAGATGGGCGCGGCTGGAAAACATCTCGGCCACGCCTGGCAGTTGCAGGATCACGACCATGGCGATGACAAGCAGCGCGATGGCGGCGATCGTCATGATCACCACGCGCAGCCGGAACTTGCCGCTGTTGCTCTGCAGGAAGAGTGCGCCGGTCAGCAACACCGCCGAAACCGCGAACATGCCCCAGGCGCCGCGCGAGAAGGAAAAGAAGATGCCGGCGGTGATGATCAGGAGCGGCGCCGCGACCAGCGGCATACGCGCGACGGGACCGGTCAGGAGCAGATAGAGCAGGTAGACGCCGGGCAGCACCAGGAACGGTCCGAACACGTTCGGATCCTGGAAGGCGCCGGCGGCGCGGTCGTATTTGGTGAACACCTCCGCTCCCGGGAAGGCGTGGAAATAGCCGGCGATGCCGAGCAGCGCGGTCAGCACCGCCGATACGACATAGGCGATGAAGATCAGCCGGTAGAGGCGAGGCTGCACCGACGTGACCGCGGCAAAGAAGATCGCGGTGAAGGCGAGGAACATCGAGACGGCGAGGTAGAGCGGCGTGTTGGCGAGATTCGCCATCTGGGTCATCGAGATCATGCCGCCAATATTCATCACTATCAGCAGCACCAGAAGTGGGACCACCGCGCGCGAGATGCGCAGGCCGAACCCCCCCCACACGGCGATGATCCCGACCATGTAGAGGTCATAGGGCGCCGGCTCGTCAATGACGAAGCCCGAGAGCAGCAGGCCGAAAAAGACCGCGCCGGATGCAATCAGTGCGATCAGCTTGGCGTTGACCGCCTGAGGCGGCAACTTGTTGATCGCGGCCGCCGGCAGCTCATGGGCGACCGCGCTCAATAGGCATTTTCCGTGTTGAGCAGCCGCACTGGGGTCAGAAACAGGATCCTGAGATCGAATAGCAGCGACCAGTTCTCGATGTAATAGAGATCGTATTCGGTGCGCATGCGGATCTTTTCATTGGTGTCCAGCTCGCCGCGCCAGCCATTGATCTGCGCCCAGCCGGTCACGCCCGGCTTGACCTTGTGCCGGGCGAAGTAGCCGTCGACCACCTCGTTGTAGAGAAGGTTGTGCGACTGGGCGGCGATCGCATGCGGGCGCGGTCCAACCAGTGACAGCGAGCCGAACAGCGAGTTGAAGAATTGCGGCAGTTCATCGATCGAGGTCTTGCGGATGAAGCGGCCGACGCGGGTGACGCGCGGATCGTTTTTGGTCACCGTCTGCTTGGCGGTCGGGTCCGATCGATCGGTATACATCGAGCGGAACTTGTAGACCTCGATGATTTCGTTGTTGAAGCCGTGCCGCTTCTGCTTGAACAGCACTGGCCCCTTGCTGTCGAGCTTGATGGCGATGGCCGTCACCAGCATCACCGGCGAGAAGACGATGATGCCGATGATCGAAAACAGGATATCAAAGGCGCGCTTGGCGACCGAGTCCCAGTCGTTGATCGGCTTGTCGAAGATGTCGAGCATCGGCACCGAGCCGATATAGGAATAGGCGCGCGGGCGGAATTGCAGCGCATTTGAATGTGCCGACAGTCGGATGTCCACCGGCAGCACCCACAGCTTCTTCAAGAGCTGCAGCACGCGCGATTCGGCGGTCAGCGGCAGCGACACGATCAGCATGTCGATGCGGGCGATGCGGGCAAAGTCGATCAGCTCGGAAATGGTGCCGAGCTTGGGATAGCCGGCGACGATCGGCGGCGAGCGCTTGTCGCCGCGATCGTCAAAGATGCCGCAGATGCGGATGTCGTTGTAGGGCTGCCTCTCGACAGAGCGGATCAGCATCTCCGCCGACTTGCCCCCGCCGACAATGACGGCGCGCCGCTCCATGCGCCCATCGCGGGCCCAGCGCCGGATCAGGTTGGACATCACCAGCCGGAGGCCGAAGATGAGCACGAAGCCGACGACGAACCAGGTGCCGAACAGGAGGCGCGAATAGTCCTCCGACATCTTCATGGCGAAGGCCGTCAACGCCATCAGCGCGAAAGTCCCGGCCCAGACCAGAAGCACCCGGCCAAAACTGGCGATCGGCCGCATGAGGGCGGCGATCTGGTAGGAATCGGTGACGTCGAGCAGCACCACCGCCAGGAACGAGGCGGCGGCGATCGTTACTGGATACTGCCAGGCGAGATAGTTGAAGAAGCCGACATAGTAGAAATAGAGGCAGAGGCCCGACACGAACAGCAGCGCGAATTCGACCATGCGCAGCACGCCGCTGACCATGATCGGCGACATCGTATCGCGCCGGTACTGCGAGGCGACCTGACGCGCCACATCGTTCAGGCCGCTCGCTGCTTCGCTCTCGGCAGGGCCGTCGAATTTGCGTACCGCATTCATTGAAAAGCGGCGTGCGGGGTCGATCTCGTTCATTGGATTGTCCGCGGGCTTCGCTCGGCTGAATAGCAAAAGAGAGCTAAGAAACCCTTGAGACAACAG
The DNA here is from genome assembly GCF_004022645.1 of Mesorhizobium sp. M4A.F.Ca.ET.020.02.1.1. Taxonomy (NCBI): domain Bacteria; kingdom Pseudomonadati; phylum Pseudomonadota; class Alphaproteobacteria; order Hyphomicrobiales; family Phyllobacteriaceae; genus Mesorhizobium; species Mesorhizobium sp. M4A.F.Ca.ET.020.02.1.1. Next base: position 7,077 of record NZ_RZOI01000165.1, read on the forward strand.
ATGGCTTTGAACCGGTTGCCACCCTGCGTTGAGGCGGACGGGGCTGGTCAGCGTGAGAAAACGTCCCAGAGCAAATCGACCACGCTCTAGCGCCGGAGCGCGGCAAAATAGGCCTTCTCGATCTCCGCGGCCATGACGTCGGCGCCGAATCGTGCCTTGAGGTCGGGCGCCCCGGGCATCAGGCGCTGATAGGCGCCGAGATCGGAGAGCGCGTCGCTCAGCCTGTCGCCAAGCTGGTTCGGATCGGGACGGATCAGGGCAGGGGAGGCTTCGCCGAATATCTCCGGTATGCCGCCGACGGCGGTGGCGATCATCGGCTTGCCGGCGGCCAGCGTCTCCAGCACGATATAGGGCATGGCCTCGGCGCGCGAGGGTACGACAATCAGCTCCGCCAGCGCGAAGGCATCCCGGGCCGGCATGGGCGGCAGGAAGCGGACGTGGCCGTCGAGCCCAAGGCGCTTCACCTGCGCATGGTAGCGCGGCAGGTCGTCGCCGTCGCCGACCATCACCGCGCTAATCTGGCGGCCGAGTCTGTTGCCGGCCAGCGCCACCGCGTCGATGAAGATGTCCGGTCCCTTTAGGTCGCGCATCATGCCGATGTAGAGCAGGTCCGCCGCTTCGGGCAGGGTCGGCACCACGTCGAACTCTGTGGCGCGCAGACCATTGTAGACCAGCGTGTTGGGGATAGGCGGTTCGCCCACCTTCCTGCGCCAGGTGCGCCTTTCATAGTCGGAGACGAACAGCAGGCAGTCGGTGAACCGGGCCATGAATCGCTCGAGCGCGAAGAACAGCTTCCCGGTGGCCGTCGTCTCGTCATAATGGAGGGAGCCGCCGTGCGGCGAATAAAGGCGGGCTACGCGAGACCTTGATACCCGCAACAGTGAGCCGAACAGACGGGCATAGGCGCCACCCTTGGCGCCGTGCCCGTGCAGCACGTCCGGCCGCAATTCCTTGATGATTCTGTATGTGCGCCAAGCCGAGGCGAGGTCGCCCGGCCCGACATGGCGCTGCATCGGCGTGCGATGGATGCCGAGCGCCAGGCTGTCCTTCATACCCTCGAATAGATGCTCCTCGAAAGCGCCGCCGGTGGTCGAATCGCAAACGATGCCGACCGAGTGACCGGCGGCGAGCTGCGCCTCGGTCAGGTCGCGCACATGGCGGAAAATCCCGCCGACGGGTGAGCGAAAGCAATGGACGATCCGCAGGTTCGCCGCCACGTTGGTTTTCAGAACAGCCGTTCGCGCACGTAGACAGTGTCGCCGGGCAGCAACGGATCGGATGTGACCACCCGCCCGGTCATCACCTTGCCGTTGATGTCGCGGGTGATGTCGACGCTCTCCTGGTTGGCGCGCGGCGAGAAGCCGCCGGCGATCGCGATGGCTTTTTGCACGGTGAGGCCCGGCACATAGGAATACTGGCCGGCCGCGCCAACTTCGCCCATCACGAAGATCGGCCGGTAGCGGTCGATCTCGACCGAAACATCGGGGTCGCGCAGATAGCCTTGCCGCAACTTGTCGGCGATTTCCTTCTCGAGCTGCTGGGCGGTGTGTCCGCGTGCCGGCACGGAGCCGACCAATGGGAAGGAGAGATAGCCGGACTGGTCGACGCTGTAGGTGTTGGTCAGGCCATCCTGCTCGAATACGGTGACCCGGACGCGATCTCCGGCACCCAGCCGATAAGGTTGGTCGAGCACCTCATGGAAGGCCGCTGGTGTCGGCCGATAGCTTGAGCAGCCGGCGAGCATCGATACGGCAAGCAGAGCACGAAAAAGGGAGGCAGTGCTTTTCATGACCGGTCACGAACCTTCATCGCTGGCCGCCAGATGTTGCGGCAAACCCCAGGGAACGGAATCCGTTATCCTCCTGTTAGGGTTAATGGCCGGTAAAGGTTTGCCGTCCCGGGCGGCGGCGGTTGCCAAAAAGCGTAGCTATTCTACTGTCTTTGCTGAATGTTCTTCAGTCGTCTCTAATGGCGCCCGCTCTTATCTTAACGGCTGAGTTACCATAGTTGTTTACGGTCGATCCTAGACTCAAGTTCGGAGCAGGATGCATGTCCGTTCAGTCCGCGGCCGCAGACGTCGATGTCGATCTCAGGCAACTCTTCGCCAGCCTGGCGAGGAACTGGTTGCGCATTCTTATCGTTGCGCTTGCCGTCACTGGTCTGGCTTTCGCGCTCGCCTGGCTTGCCACGCCGCAATACAAGGCCGAGACGAAACTGCTGATAGAAACCCGCGAATCGGTCTTCACCCGGCCTGACGGCACGAGCAACGACAGCGAAAAACCGATTCTCGATGAGCAGGGCGTCGCCAGCCAGGTCGAGGTCATTTCCTCGACGGACATCCTCAAGCAGGTGGCCGCCAAGCTCAACCTGTCGAAGCTGCCCGAATTCGACGAGGCGGCCAAGATGTCGGCGCTCAGCCGCCTGCTTGTCATCGTCGGGTTGAAAAGCGACCCCAACGAAATCGCGCCGGAAGAGCGCGTGCTGAAGAAGATGCGCGAGAAGCTCAACGTTTACAGCGTTGAAAAATCTCGCGTTATCGTCATCGAGTTCTCCTCGGAGGATCCCAGGC
>NZ_RZOI01000166.1:0-9606 GCF_004022645.1 Mesorhizobium sp. M4A.F.Ca.ET.020.02.1.1
GTGCGGCAGCGCTCGCCGCGCAGGCAGCGATAGCCGGGCTCGCCCGACATGCCGCAGCGGCACGGGTTCATCGCCGCGATGAGCTGAATGCGCGCCGGATAGGTGACGCGGTGGTTGGCGCGCGCGATCACGCAGTCGCCGGTCTCCAGCGGCTGGCGCAGCGCATCCAGCGTCTGCGGCGTGAATTCCGGCAATTCGTCGAGGAACAAGACGCCGTGATGCGCGAGCGAGACCTCGCCGGGCCGCGCCCGCAAGCCGCCGCCCACCATCGCCGCCATCGAGGCCGAATGATGCGGGGCGCGGAACGGCCGCCGGTCGGTGAGCTTGCCCTCGCCGAGCTCCCCCGCCACCGAGGCTATCATCGAGACTTCCAAAAGTTCCTTCGGCGCCAGCGGCGGCAGGATCGACGGCAGCCGCTGCGCCAGCATCGATTTTCCAGAACCTGGAGGTCCGACCATCAGCAGATTGTGACCGCCGGCCGCCACTTCCAGCGCCCGCTTGGCACTCTCCTGGCCCTTGATGTCGGCAAGGTCGGGCAGGTCGCGCGCCGCAAGTTGGATGCCGGCCTCGGGCCGCGACAGCACCTGCGTGCCGCGAAAATGGTTGGCGATCGCGATCAGGCTGCGCGGTGCGAGTATGTCGAAGTCCTTGCCGGCCCAGGCCGCTTCCGGCCCGCAGCCGAACGGGCAGATCAGCCCCTTGTTCTCGGCATTGGCGCCGATCGCCGCCGGCAGCGCGCCGGCGACCGCCGCGATCGTGCCGTCGAGCGACAATTCGCCGAGCACGACATAGCCGGCCAGCATATCGCCCGGGATGGCGCCGAGCGCCGCCATCAGGCCGAGCGCGATCGGCAGGTCGTAGTGGCTGCCTTCCTTGGGCAGGTCGGCCGGCGCGAGGTTCACTGTCACCTTCTTCGATGGCATCGACAGGCCCGACGCATGCAGCGCCGCCTGCACCCGCTCGCGGCTTTCCGCCACCGCCTTGTCCGGCAGGCCGACGATCTGCATGCCGACCTTGCCCGGCGCGATCATCACCTGGACATCGACCGGCACGGCCTCGATGCCCTGGAAAGCGACCGTGCGAACCCGCGCCACCATCTTGCTCTGCCCCCACTATCCGCCCGCCGGTCCTGCGATCAGGCGGCGAGCGGGTCAACCAAGACAACCACAGATTTTCGGATTGATCAAGAACATTACGAGAACAAATGCCGACGCCGACTGGAGCAACGGATTCCCGCTCGACACACATAATTAACCACATCGGAAAAAGGCGAGGCGCAGTTTGGTTTGTCACCGATCCGACGCGCGTACGATGCTATCGTTGGGATCGGGGGGCATCCACAGCACGTCCAGGCGCGAAGGCGAGGAAGACAGGATGCCGACCTTAAGCAATGGCAGCGAGCTCACCGTATGGGAAGAAACCGACAATCCCAATCCGAGCCCTGACGCGGTCCTTTTCAGCATTACCGAAACCGACGGCGATGTGATCGGGCCAATAGGAGCAAAGCCGGATTTCCCGTTCGGTGGGATCGACCTGGCTTCGGTCGATGTCTTCGACGGCTTCTTCACCATCACCAGCTTCACCAACGAGGGACGAACCGAGACCTGGACGACGGTGGAGACGCAAGTCTTCGACAATGAAGGCAATCTTATCCGCACCTTGTCCGACCAGGCCGCTTTCATGTCGGCCCAGATTGTCTCGGTCAACGCCGACAGCCCCGACACCATCACGGTGACATGGATCGGCGCGAACGAATATTTCGGCGGCGAAAACACCCAGTACGGGCAGCATCAGATCATCCTGGAAGGCGGCGTGCTGCAGCCCGACAGCTTCGTCAATCATGCGCCCAGCGCCGCCGATCTGAATGTGTCGGTTTCGCAGGGGCAATTTCTCGACGACATCAAATTCAGCGCCGCGGATGCCGACTACGATCTCCTGAGCTTTATCGTCGTGGACGGGCCGGACCACGGCGCCCTCGAGCAGAGCACGAGTTTCGACGGCAACTACTACCCCTTTCACCAGGGTCACTACGGCTCGAGCCTGCACTATCATGCCGACTTTCTGAGCGGCAATCTGTTTGACTACACCCCTGAGGCCGGCTTCGTCGGCACCGACAGCTTCACGGTTTACGCGACGGACGGCCAGGGCAACAGCAATGTGGCGACGATTACGATCACGGTGACGCCGCCGGCCGAATCCATCGCGCTGAGCGACATTACGAATGTCGTGAGCTACGGAAGCCACGATCGTGCCGTGCTCGTCGCCGCGCTGGGCGGTGGCGACCGCATCAACGGCACCCCGTTCAACGATACGCTCGACGGCGGCGCCGGCCACGACCAGCTGTTCGGCGGCGCCGGCGCCGACACGATCATCGGCGGCGCGGGCACGGATTGGCTGAAGGGCGACGCCGGCAACGACGCGATAAGCGGCGGTGCGGGCACCGACGGCATCCGCGGCGATACGGGCGACGACGTTCTCGACGGCGGCGCCGGCTCAGACGACCTGCGCGGCGGTACTGGCGACGACATCCTCAATGGCGGCGCCGGCCGCGACTGGCTGGCCGGCGACGCGGGCCGGGATGTCTTCGTGTTCGACGCACTCGGACCGGCGAACTACGACCGTATCGTCGACTTCAAAGCGCTTGACGATGTGTTCCGGCTGGACAGCTCCGCATTCGTCGGGCTGTCGGCCGGCCCGCTTTTTGCTGCCGTCTTCACGGTCGGCAGCGAGGCCATCGATGACAGCGACCATATCATCTATGACGCGACCGGTGCTTTGCTGTTCGATCAGGACGGGGCGGGCGGGGCGGCGGCCGTCCAGTTCGCCACCGTGGACCCGGGCACCTGGCTCACTGCGGACGACTTCTTCGTGGTCTAGACGCGGAATCGGCGAGCCGCAGTTGCACGGAATCAGGCGCGGTTCCAAGGTTGCCGTTACCGCCTTTTGCCCTCGACGCAGTCCCAGAACAGGCTGGCGATGTCGGCGCCGCCGAAGCGCTGGACCTCGCGCACGCCGGTCGGCGAGGTCACGTTGATCTCGGTCATATAATCGCCGATGACATCGATGCCGACGAGGATGAAGCCGCGTTCTCTCAGGGAAGGCCCGATGCGGGCGCAGATCTCGCGTTCGCGCTCCGTCAGCTCGGTCTTTTCGGCGCGGCCGCCGACATGCATGTTGGAGCGCGAATCGTGCTCGGCCGGCACGCGGTTGATTGCGCCCACCGGCTCGCCGTCGATGAGGATGATGCGTTTGTCACCCTTGCGCACGTCCTTCAGGTAGCGCTGCACGATATACGGCTCGCGGAACATCTGGCCGAACATTTCGAGCAGCGAGGCAAGGTTGCGATCGGCCTCGTGCAGATGGAAGATGCCGGCGCCGCCATTGCCGTAGAGCGGTTTGACGATGATGTCGCCGAACTCCTTGCGGAAGGCGGCCACCTCCTGCGGATCCTTGGTGATCAGCGTTTCCGGCATCAGTTCGGGAAATTCGGTGACGAAGATCTTTTCCGGGCTGTTGCGCACCCAGGCCGGGTCGTTGACCACCAATGTCCCAGGATGGATGCGCTCCAGGATGTGCGTGGTGGTGATGTAGTTCATGTCGAAGGGCGGGTCCTGCCGCAAAAGCACGACGTCCATCTCCGACAGATCGGTGCGCACCTTCTCGCCCAGCGAGTAGTGATTGCCCTTCTCGTCGCGCACCTGCATCTCCTCGATGCGCGCGAACACCTTGCCGTCCCGCATCGACAGCCGGTCGGGCGTGTAATGGAAAAGCTTGTGGCCGCGCCGTTGCGCCTCGAGCGAAAGCGCGAAGGACGTGTCGCCGGCGATCGACACGGTGGAGACATGGTCCATCTGGACGGCGATCTTCAGCGGCATATGGGCTCTCCGGCGGCTCTGTCGCCGATATAAGGAAATCGGCGAGGTCTGCCAATCGCGACATTTTGAAGATTGCATCAGCAAGGCGCAAACCCAGCCGGATTGCAGACAAGGCGAGAACCCGCGTCATCGTTTTCTTAAGCCTTGCCATGCAAGGGTGGTTCGAATGAGCCCGGCCCTGCAGACGCCGGACCGGTCCTTGATGGAACAAGAACCATGAACGCCGTCACAACAATCCGCGCCGCCCAGACCAAGCAGCTCGAGCTCACCATCCTGATGCCATGCCTCAATGAGGCCGAGACGCTGGCCGTTTGCATCGGCAAGGCAAAGGCCTTCCTCAACAAGGCCGGTATAGCCGGCGAGGTGCTGATCGCCGACAATGGCAGCACCGACGGCTCCCAGGACATCGCGACAGCTATCGGCGCCCGCGTCGTGTCGGTGCCGCAAAAGGGCTACGGCGCTGCCCTTCTTGGCGGCATCACCGCCGCCAGGGGCCGCTTCATCATCATGGGCGACGCAGACGACAGCTATGATTTCAGCGCGCTGGACGCGTTCGTGGCACGCCTGCGCGACGGCGCCGACCTGGTCATGGGCAATCGTTTCCGGGGCGGCATCGAAGCCGGCGCCATGCCGCCGCTGCATCGCTACCTCGGCAATCCGGTGCTGAGCTTCATCGGCCGCCTGTTCTTCCGCATCACGACCGGCGATTTCCACTGCGGCCTGCGCGGCTTCAATGCCGAGGCCATCAGAAAGCTCGATCTGCAGACCACCGGCATGGAGTTTGCCAGCGAGATGGTGGTGCGCGGCGCGCTTGCCGGGCTGCGTATCGAGGAGGTGCCGACCACGCTCAAGCCGGACGGCCGCAGCCGCCCGCCGCATCTCAGGACCTGGCGCGACGGCTGGCGGCATCTCAAATTCCTGCTGGTCTACAATCCGCGCTGGATGTTCTTCATCCCCGGCATGGTGCTAGGTGGCCTGGGCACGCTGTTTGCGGCTCTGCTGGTGTTCGGGCCGCTCAGGGTGATCAACAATCTGTCGCTCGACCTGAACACCTTCGTCGCCGCCTGCTTCATGATCGTCACTGGCGTGCAGCTCATCACCTTCGGCGTCATTTCGCGCTACTATGCCGAGGTCACCGGCATCCTGCCGCGCAGCCGGGGCTCCGACTGGCTGACCAGGACAATCTCCACCGACCGCCTCGCCGCCAATGCCGGCATCTGCTTTGCCGGCGGCTTCTCGTTTTGCGCCTATGCCGTGCTGCGCTGGGCGAATCTCGGCTTCGGCCCGCTGGACGATTCCGAAATCCCGCGCATCGTCGTACTCGGCCTCAGCCTGATTGTGATTTCGTTCCAGGCCTTCTTCTCGGCATTCCTGCTCGGCGTCCTGGAAATTCCGGTCAAGCGGTTGAGAGCCGGCCAGTCCAGTGATCTGCCGGCGGGCGAAAACCGGTGATCGACGCGTTGCCGGACCTTATCCAGAAGACGCGCCTGTTCCGCTTCCTGGTGGTCGGTGTCGGCGCCGCCCTGCTCCTGTTCGTGCTTTCGTGGCTGCTGGTTTCGCTTGGCCTCTCGCCGTTCGCAGGCAGTGCCGTTGCCTACGCGATCGCCTTCATCGTCGCCTATTCCGCGCAACGCGGCTGGACCTTCGGCGCAGAGCATGATCATGCCACCGCGCTGCCGCGCTATCTTGCGCTGCAGGCCGCATGCGCTGCCTTTTCCGGCCTTGTCTCGCATGTCGCGGTAACGCGTTTTGGCCTGTCGCCCGTCGCCATGTCGGCGTTGACCACGGTCGCGGCAAGCGCGCTGAGCTATATCGTGTCGTCGGCTTGGGTGTTTCCGGCACGCGGCTAGCGCATCTGCATCGAGCTTTACGCTTTGTGAAGCGAGCGGCGCTAGCCTGCGGCACCGAGCAACCACCCGAAAGTCGATCCATGTCCGCCGTCCATGCCGCGATTCCTTCCGGGAAAGCCGCCCGAGCCGCCTGGCGAATGGACCTTCTGGCGGCGCTGCTCACTATGCTGGTGGTGCTCCTGGTCAACGCCTATTCCGGATTTCCGGAACTGACCAACAACGGCGGTGACAATGACAGCATGCTGCGAATGGTCGAGGTTCGCGATCTTCTCTCCGGCCAGGGCTGGTTCGACCTGCACCAGTACCGGATGGGGCCGGAAGGCGGCTTTGTCATGCATTGGTCGCGGCTGGTCGACGCACCGCTCGCCGCCATCATCCTTGCAGCCTCGGCACTGACGGGCAGCGCCGCCGTCGCGGAGAATGTCGCACTGGTTGCGTGGCCGACGCTGCTCTTCGGGGCCGCCGTATTCTACCTCACCCGGGCCGCGCGCAGCTTTGCCGGCGAGCGGGCGGTGCTGCCCGCGGTGGTCGTCGGCGCTGCGGCGCTGCATTTCATAGGCATCTTTTCCCCGGGTGCCATCGATCATCACAATGTCCAGCTCACGCTGACCATGGCTAGCCTCAGCCTGTTGCTTGAGGCGCCGACAAGTCGGTCCGCGGCATTGTTTTCCGGCCTTTGCGCCGCCCTGACGTTGGCGGTCGGCATGGAAACCGCCCCCTATGTCGCGACCATCGGCGCCGCTGTTGCACTGCTCTTTATCGTCGACAGGAGCGGCGAAGGCCGGATCGCGAGGGATTTCGGCGCCGGCTTTGCCGGTGTTTCGGCTCTCGTCTTTGTCACCACGATCCCCGCATCCGCCTGGGGCCAGGCGCAATGCGACGCCTTCTCGATCGTGCAATTCGCCATCGCCGCGCTTGCCGGGGCCGGTCTTGCGGTGGTCGCGTCGATAGACGCCGCCGGCCGCACGCGCCTTCGGCGTATCGTATCGGTCGGCCTGCTCGCCGCGGCACTCGCCGCGGTCGTCCTGTTGTTGTTTCCGCAGTGCCTGGCGGCTCCTTATGCCAATCTCGATCCACGCCTCAAGGAATTGTGGCTCGATCACGTGGACGAAGCTCAGTCGCTGTTCGTGCTTCTCGTCTACAACCCCGCCCGGGTGGCTGCTCGCTATGCCACTCCGCTGATGGGGATGGTGCTCCTGGCTCTTCGCCTGCGCCAGGGCGGCTGGCGCCGGCAGGACACCCTCGTCGGCGTGCTGCTTGTCGTGGCCTTCATCGTCAGCGCCTGGCAGGTGCGTGGCTCGACTTTCTCGGTTGCCTTTGCCGTCATCCCGCTTTCGGCATGGATCGCCAGATGGCGCGAGCGGGTCGAGGCCAGCCCTTCGCCACGCACCTCGCTTCGCATGGCGGCGGCCTGGCTGCTGTCGGTGAACGCGCTCTGGGCCGGCACCGCCACGGCGGTGTCATCGGCCTTCGAGATCGGCAAGGCCAATGACGAAGTCGCCTACACGAATTGCGAGAACAAGGCCTCGTTTGCATCGCTCGCCCGGCTGCCCGGCACCACTGTTCTGGCGATCTCCAATCTCGGCTCGCCTATCCTCGCCTATTCCGCGCACCGTGTGTTCGCCGGTCCCTACCATCGCAACATCGCCGGAAATCTGCTGGCGCTCGATGCTTTCCTGGGGTCCCCGGCGGATGCGCGAAGGATCGTCGAAAGCCACCATGTCGGCTTGGTGGCCGTCTGCCGCGGCAGCACTGAAAGCCAGCTTCTCGCCGAAACGGCACCCAAGGGCTTTCTTGCCGGCCTGGTGGACGGCAGCGTGCCGGAATGGCTGGAGCCGGTGGCGGGAACCCGCGGAGCTCCGATCGAAATCTACCGCGTCCGCCAGGGCGACTAAGCAGGCCACCCGGCGTCCAGAAAATCGATTTCTCGATACGTTTCCTAAAGGGTTTCCTGCCAGTCTCACCGCAAATTCCGACGTGCAACAAGGAACACCGATGCAAACGACGTTTGCCACCGGGCTGGCAGGCAGGGAAAACACGGATCTGGCCTTCACCGATCCGCTGACCGGGCTTGGCAATCACCGCCGCTTCTTCGACAAGGTCGACCGCCTGATCAGCGATCGTTCCGAGGACCCGGCGCCCTTCACCGTCGGCATCCTCGACCTCGACGGCTTCAAGCCGATCAACGACCTGTTCGGCCACAAGGCCGGCGACGACATCCTGATCCAGGTGGCAATGCGGCTGCGCGCCTCGATGGACAGCTATTCCACCGTTTGCCGCATCGGCGCCGACGAGTTCGCCTTCCTCTATCCGATGGTGTTCAGCGAAGAGGCGGCGTCCGAAAAGGCGCGCATGCTGATCGAGATCCTGTCGGCGCCTTATGACGTCGGCGAGCGCACCGCCAGGCTGTCGGCCTCCGTCGGCTGTTCGCTTTTCTACTCCGGCGACGAGACTACCGACATTCTGCTCAACAAGGCCGAAACCGCTCTCTACCACGCCAAGCGTTCCGGTCGCGGCCGGGTCGTCGTCTACACGCGCGAGATGGAAGAGGCGGCCAAGCGCGTCACCCGCATCGAGCAGGCGCTGCGCCGCGCCGTCTCGGCCGGCGAGGTGGAGCCGCATTTCCAGCCCATCGTTGACTTGAACACCCGCCGCACCATCGGCTTCGAGACACTTGCGCGCTGGACCGACCGCGACCTCGGTTCCGTGCCGCCAAATGTGTTCATCCCGATCGCCGAGGAACGCGGCATCATTGGTCCGCTGTCGCAGCTGGTGCTGCGCAAGGCCACCGAGGCGGCGCGCAGCTGGCCGAAGGACCTGTTCCTGTCCTTCAACCTGTCGCCGTCGCAGCTCGTCGACCAGAACACCGGCCTGCACATACTGGCGATCCTCGACCGCACCGGCTTCGATCCGCACCGGCTGGAGATCGAAATCACCGAGACCGGCCTGATGAACGATCCGGCCTCGGCCGAGAAGATCGTGGCGGATCTGCGCCGCGTCGGCATCCGCGTCTCGCTCGACGATTTCGGCACCGGCCAGTCCTCGCTCGGGCGGCTGCGCGAATTCCATTTCGACAAGCTCAAGATCGACCGCGCCTTCGTCTCCTCGATCCTCGACGACCGCCCGTCCGAGCACATCATCCGCGCCATCCTCGCCATGTGCGAGGGGCTCGGCATGGATGTCGTGGCCGAAGGCATAGAGGAGGAGGCGCAGGCCGACCGCCTGGTCCAGTTCGGCTGCGCCGGCGGGCAGGGCTATCTGTTCGGCAAGCCGATCGATGCCGACGCCACGCTCGGCTATCTGCGCGATTCCTATCGCGGCGCCCTCCACGCCAAGGCAATCTGACCGCCGTTCCTGTACGGATTCGGCCAGCCCCTTCATCCGTGCCGGCGTGATTTGCCTTTTTGTCAGACATAAGCTTGAAAATCTGACGTTTATCCCTTGCCCGCGCGCCTTGTCTGGATAGGATGCGCGCCGACCTGGCCAGGGAGAAAAAAGATGATGCCATCGGCACGTTTTGCCGATCTCGAAGGCGCTTCGGTGCTGATCACCGGCGGCGGTTCCGGCATTGGCGCGGCGCTGACCGAGGGCTTTGTCCGGCAAGGCGCGAAGGTCGCCTTCATCGACATCGCCGACCGTCCGAGCATCGCGCTTGCCGACCGCATCGAGAAGGAGCAAGGCCGGCGGCCACTCTACCTCAAGACCGATCTGCGCGACATCGAGGCGCTGCGCGCCTCGGCCGCCAGGGCGGCTGAAGCGCATGGCGACGTCACCGTCCTGGTCAACAACGCCGCGCTTGACGACCGCCACGCGGTCGAGGACGTCACCGTCGAGTTTTGGGACAACAACCTTGCCGTCAACCTGCGCCCGCATTTCTTCAC
>NZ_RZOI01000167.1:0-9593 GCF_004022645.1 Mesorhizobium sp. M4A.F.Ca.ET.020.02.1.1
CCTCGGTTGAAGTCGGGATGAACACGGAGCTGCTCCAGGAGATTGCCGCCTATCATGATGCGCGCGCCCTGATCGACTACATCAGCTGCGGCACCGGCAGTTACTTCGATCACTCCTCGGTCATGCCGACGTTCCTCTTCCCCGACAAGCTCGGCGCCCCCAACGCCCATGCGTTGAAGGAGGTCTGCAAACACACCCGCGTCCAGGCCGAAAGCCATATCCGCACACCCGAAAATGCCAACGAGGTTATCTCGTCGCGCCAGGCCGACATGGTCAGCATCGTGCGCGGCCAGATCGCGGATCCGCACTGGGTCAACAAGGTGGCCAGCGGCCGCGACGCCGACATTCGCGGCTGCATCTCATGCAACCAGATGTGTTGGGGAAGGCGCTCCAGGGACTATTGGATCTCGTGCCTCGTCAACCCCTCGGCCGGCCGCGAATTCGAATGGGGTGGCGACCGCTTCGCGCCGAGCATGCAGCCGAAGCGCGTCTTGGTGGTCGGGGGCGGACCGGCAGGGCTCGAAGCGGCCCGCGTTGCCGCCGAGCGCGGCCACAGCGTCACGCTCGCGGAGGCCGGCCCGCAACTCGGCGGACAGTTCAGGCTCGCGGGTTTGCAGGCGCGGCGGTCTCAAATCCTGGAATTGATCAACTGGTACGAACGGCAGTTGACCAGACTGGGCGTCAGTCTGCTGTTCAATACACCGCTCGATGCCGGGGAGGTCGCCGGCCGCGACTTCGAGGAAATCGTCATCGCGACGGGCTCGCAACCCGCCGGCACGGGCTTCCAGCGTGGACTGCCTGGGCAGGACCGCCTTCCAGGGGTCGACTTGCCCAATGTCTGGTCAGTCGAGGATGTGATGACCCGGACGGCACGCCTGGGCGACCATGTGCTCCTCATCGATGACACGGGTGATTGGCGGGGCCTCGGCACCGCGCTCGAAATCGTGGCGCGTGGCCATCGCGTCACCGTGGTTACGTCCTGGCCAGTGGTAGGCCGTTTCCTGCAACGCACGGAAAGCGACGGCGTTGCGCGCGCCCGGCTGAAGAGCGCGGGCGGCGACTGGATAACCGACGCGGTGGTCAAGGCATGGCATGGCGACGGCGCGACGGTCAGGTGCCATCTCGATGGGACCGAAACCGTGATCGATGCCGACACACTCGTCCTGGCCACCACCAACGTGTCCGACACGGGGGTACGGGACGATCTCGAGGAACAGGCGCCCGCGCTGAAACCGAAGGTCATCGGCGACGCGCTGGCGCCGCGGCTTGCCGTGGCGGCGATCTACGAGGGGAGGGTGCTTGGCCAGTCGATCTAGACCGGCAGCCAGCCGACATTGTTGGCCGGGTCGGGCAGAGAGGCGGCGGTCCTGAGGTCCGAGAAACCGGCCGCTATGCAGGGGTTCGACATTTGGTTTGGGCAGCGCGTGAGAGACAAGCAATCATCAACAGGGAGCACTCAAAATGAAGTTTTTCAAAAGCGGCGGAACCCGCGTTCCAAAAGCGATAACGCGTATGGCGAAGGACGTTCGTGAGGGCCTTATGGACCGGCGCGAATTCCTCGCGATGGCCAGCGCATTCGGCGCATCAACTGCGGTTGCCTACGGCATGGTTGGCCTGGCCGCGCCGGCCCCGGCGTTCGCCGAGGAAGGCAAGAAGGGTGGAACGCTTCGCGTCGCCATGGTCGTGAAGCAACAGAAGGACCCGCGCACCTATGATTGGGTAGAGATGGCCAATATCAGCCGCGCCTGGCTGGAGCCGCTGGTCAGGTACACCCGCGAATTCACCTTCGAGCCGGTGCTTCTGGAAAGCTGGGAGGTCAACAGCGACGCCACCGAATACGTGCTCCATATCCGCAAGGGCGTGACCTGGAACAATGGCGACGCCTTCAACGCCGACGATGTCGTCCATAGCTTCAACCGCTGGTGCGACAAGAAGGCGGCGGGCAATTCCATGGCCGCACGCGTCAACAGCCTGGTCGACCAGAAGACCGGCAAGGCGCGCGAGGGTGCCGTTACCAAGGTCGATGATCACACGGTCAAGCTCTCGCCGAGCGACCCGGATATCGCGCTCATTGCCGGTCTCACCGACTACCCCGCCTTGGTCGTGCACCGCAACTTTGACGCCGACGGCGCCAATCCGGTCACGAAACCGATCGGCACCGGTGCATTCGAGCTCGTCTCCTACGATGTCGGCCAGAAGGCAGTCTTGAAACGGCGCGAGAGCGGAAAATGGTGGAGCGGAGAAGCGATGCTCGATGGGATCGAGTTCATCGACTATGGAACCGACCCGAACGCGATGGTGAATGCCTTCGAGGCTGGCGAGGTTGACCTAAACAATGAAACTGGCGCGGACTATGTCGAGATCCTGGACGGGCTTGGACTTCACCAGACTGAGATCCAGACCGCGACGACGCTGGTTGCGCGCACCAACGTCACGCAAAAACCGTATGACGATAAGCGCGTGCGCAACGCGCTCCAGATGGCGGTCGACAACGACGTCGTCCTCCAACTGGGCTATGCCGGACGCGGGACAGTCGGCGAAAATCATTTCGTCAGCCCGATTCACCCCGAATACTACCCGCTGCCAAAGAAGGCGCGCGACGCGGCGGGAGCAAAGAAACTGATGGCGGAAGCCGGCCAGGCGGATTTCGAGCACGAGCTGATCACCGTCGACGATGACTGGAACAAGAGCACGGGGGACGCGATTGCCGCCCAGCTTCGCGACGCCGGCATCAAGGTCAAGCGCACGGTGCTGCCGGGCTCGACCTTCTGGAACGACTGGACGAAGTATCCTTACTCCGTCACCGTTTGGTACATGCGCCCGCTTGGCGTCCAGGTGCTGGCACTGGCGTTTCGAACGGGCGAGGCCTGGAACGAGACCGGCTACTCCGATCCGGAGTTCGACAAGAAGCTCAAGGAGGCTCTGTCGGTAAGCGCGCCCGAAAAGCGGCGGGAAGTGATGAAGGACATCGAGACCATAATCCAGGACTCGGGGATCATCATCCAGCCCTATTGGCAGAAGCTCTACAATCACATGAGCAAGAAGGTGAAGAACTACTCCATCCACCCGACCTTCCAGATGGATCTGGAGAAGGTCTGGCTGGAGCAAGACTGACGCTTTTGCTTTTCGCTGACGGCCAGTGGTGGCTGCGGATGCCCTTTCCCTAGGAAGGGCAATACTGTGCTCTCACGCAAGCATGAAGGTTGCCGCCCACCGACGTCGCGGACAGTCCGTTCCGGCTGGCCGCGGCGTCTTCGCGTTTTCACTCACCAAACCGACTGGGTAGTCTGCCCCACTACCTTCTTCCGGTATCTTTTGTGCGGCAGTCGAAACAGTCGTATCCTGTCCCGCCGTGACGGCCGCGGACGAATCATGAAGGTCTCGATGAGCGAGCAAAACCCACGTTCTGCGCGGGAACGCATGACGATCCTCGGCGATGTCGAGGCGGCATCCTTTCTTCCGTGGATCGAGCGTCATGCCGCCAAGCTCGGGCTCGCGCAGGCAATATGCGTCACCGGTCCCGACCGGATCGAACTCGAAGTTGCCGGCCCGGCCGAACTCATCGACATGATGGAGATGGGGTGCTCTCTTGGACCAATCGATGTCTGGGTCGAGACCATTCGCCGGGCGCCGATCGAGAGCGAATCGGGCTAGCTTTGCAGTCGCAGGTCTTGCCTGCCACGGCGTCATGCACCTTTTTTAGGCTATTGTTGCCAGTGAGGAAATGTTGTGCAAACGTAACCGAGCTTATTAGCATATCCTTGACCGCGAAGCCGCGCTCGGGAAGATGCTAGGTGTCGTTTGAAAGTTGATGCATGCCGCCCTATCCGACTGGCTCATGGATGCCTGTTGCCCTCTCCGCGGACCTGCCGGCGGGAACCGTAATCCCGGCGCAATCCCCAGCCGGGCCGATTGCCCTTTGGCGAAGCCGTTCCGGCCGTGCGGCGGCCTTCGCCGACAGATGCCCGCATCGCGGCATGCGCCTTTCCCATGGCTTCGTGCGCGGTGAGAGCCTGTCCTGCATCTATCACGGCTGGAGCTATGCCCAGGCGGGAAACTGCCTGCGCATTCCGGCCCATCCGGCACTGGCGCCGCCGGACACGATTCGTGTCGCGACGCAGCCCGTCGAGGACGGCGGCGGTATCATGTGGATTTCCGTTGGCGAACCCGCCGCCGGGCCGCCCCGGTTCGAGGGCCTCGCCCCCCTGCGCTCGATGATGGTGGAAGCGGACATCGCGGCGCTGGAGGCGGTCGCGGGCACCAAGGCCGACGGAGGCCTGCTCGGCTACACCGAGAATGCCCGGACCGTCCAGCTGCTGCTTGCTCCGCAAGGGAAGGCGCGGACGCTGATGCATGTTCTGGTGGACCAGGGCAGCAGTCAGGCCGAGCGTATCGCCGCATCGAGGGCCGCAGAGGCGCTGCGGCGGGCGGCCGAGGATAATTCGCGCGGCGGGATCGCCCGATGACCCGTAACGCGATGATCGACGAATGGTATCCGGTCGGCCTTGCCAGCCAGCTTGACGCGCATGGACGCAAGACGGCCCTCATGGGCGAGCCGATCGAGCTGAGGCGCGGCGAAGACGGGAACGCGACGGTGACCGGCGGCAACGGACGTGCCCTGCCGGCCTGCATCCGCTATGGCCATGTCTGGTCGTCGCTCGGCGACCCGCAAAAGCCGTTGTTTGCAATCCCCGAGGCCGATCAGCCCGGCCGCCGGCTCGTCGATGTCGGGGTGGTGCGCGTGCGCTGCTCGCCGCTGCGCGCGGTGGAGAACTTCCTCGACATTGCGCATTTTCCTTTCGTGCACACCGACATATTGGGGGCCGAACCGCACACCGAGGTGCAGAACTACAAGGTCGAGATCCGGGAGGACGAAGACGAGGTTTGGGCGACCCAGGTGAAGTTCTACCAGCCGCAGGCCGCCAAGTCGGCGGAGGGCGGCATCACCACGGAATACATGTATCGCGTGCCCGCGCCGACCTGCTCGATCCTCTACAAGACCTGCCCGCCGCGCCCGGGTGAATGGGACGTCATCACGCTTTTCGTGCAGCCGCTTGCCGAAGATCTGTGCGATGTCTGGCCATGGATGGCGCTGTTCGACGACGAAACGCCGATGACGGACCTCATCCACTTCCAGCAGACGATCTTCGTCCAGGACCGGTCAATCCTCGAAAACCAGATTCCGGGGCTGCTGCCGCTGGATCCCGGCATGGAGATCCCCACGAGAGCGGACCTCACCTCGGTTGCCTACCGGCGCTGGCTGAAACGTCATGGCTACACCTACGGCGCGCAACTGGTGGCGCAATGAAGCTCTTCGACTACGTGCTGTCGCCGAGCTGCTACAAGGTGCGCCTCATGGCTGCGCTGACCGGGGTGACGCTCGACATCCGCCCTGTCGACTTCCATCCCGGTGTCGAGCATCGCGGTCCTGAGCTCATGGCGCTGAACCCGGCGGGTTCGATCCCGATCCTGGAGGATGGCGATCTTGTCCTCACCGAATCCTCGGCCATGCTGGTCTACCTCGCCGCCAAGGTGGCGCCGCAATGGCTGGGCAACGATACGGCCGGGCAGGCGGCGCGCGTCCAGCAATGGCTTTCCTTCGCGCACCGGCTTACCGCCAGCCTGGGCGCCGCGCGCCTGCACGAGATGCTGCTGCGTCCGGGCAATATCGCTGTCCTCCAAGGGCAGGGGGTAGCGGCCCTGCGGGAGCTGGAGGCTGGCCTTGTCGAACAGCAGATCCGCGGCCAGCGCTTCCTTGCGTCGAACCGGCCGACGATCGCCGACATCGCCTGCTTTCCCTATGTGGCGCTGGCGCCGGACGGCGGTGTTTCGCTCGATCCCTATCCTGCGATCCGGCTCTGGTCGCGGGCGATCCGCGCCATCGATGGCTTCATCGAGATGCCCGGCATCCACCGGCTGCACGAACTGAAGCCCGAGCCCGTGCCAGAAGTCGGCGAGGCCTGACGTGGCTGGCTATCTGTTGAAGAACTGCGCTGCGGTCATCGTCGACGAGGGCAACGGTCCTGACGTCCGGCGCAATGTCGATGTCCTGACCGACGGCCCGGCGATACGCGCCATCGGCGAAGGTATCGACAAGGCGGAGCTGCCCGCCGGGACGGTAGCGTGGGACGCCGCCGGCTGGTTTGTCTATCCCGGCCTCGTCAACACCCATCACCACTTCTTTCAATGCTTCGTGCGCAACCGCGCCGATCTGGACTGGACGAAGCTGTCGGTCATCGAATGGCTCGACCGCATCTATCCCGTCTTCTCGCGGCTGACCGAGGAATGCTTCTACCACGCGTCGGTCACAGCGATGGCCGAGTTGATAAAGCACGGCTGCACGACGGCGTTCGACCATCAGTATTGCTTTCCGCGGCATGCCGGCAAACGGCTGGTCGACCGGCAGTTCGAAGCGGCCGAACTCCTCGGCATGCGCTTCCATGCCGGACGCGGCGGCAACACGCTGCCGAAATCGGAAGGCTCGACCATCCCCGACGCGATGCTGGAAACGACCGACGAGTTCATCGCCGACTGCGCCCGGCTGATCGACGCCTATCATGATGCCGGTCCTTTCAGCACGCGCCAGGTCGTCGTCGCGCCCTGCCAGCCGGTCAACTGCTATCGCGAGACCTTCGTGGAATCGGTGGCGCTGGCGCGCGACCGCGGGGTGCGCCTGCATACCCATGTCGGCGAGGGCGAAAGCCCGGTCATCGAGGCCCGTCACGGCATGCGCACGGTGGACTATTGCGCGGAGATCGGCTTCTGCGGGCCGGATGCGTTCTATGCCCATTGCTGGGAACTGACCCACGACGAGTTGCGCAAGATGGCCGCCAGCGGCACCGGCGTCGCTCACTGCCCGGAGCCGGTCTATCTCGTCGGCGCCGAAATCACCGACATTCCGGCGATGTCGGCCTTCGGGCTCAATGTGGGTCTGGGCTGCGACGGCGCCGCCTCGAACGACAATTCCAACCTGATGCACTGCATCCATTCCGCCTACATGCTGCAATGCCTGGCGGCGTCGACGCGCGGCCATCCGGTGCCGCCGCCGGCCGATTTTCTCGGCTATGCGACGACCGGGGGCGCGGCGCTGCTCGGGCGCGGCGACATCGGCAGGCTGGCGCCCGGCATGGCCGCCGACCTATTCGCCATCGACACGCGGCGCATGGACTATGTCGGCACCAGGCACGATCCGCTGAGCCTGCTGGCCAAGGTGGGCATCGGCGCGCCGACCGACATGACCATGATCAACGGCCGCATCGTCTGGGCCAAGGGCGAGTTCCCGGGCCTCGACGAGGCCCGGCTGTTCGCGCAAGCCGAGGCGGCGCTCGCGACGGTGGAATTTTAGCAACCAAAACAAGGGGAACCGACATGCTGACAAAACTTACCCGCAGAACGTTGATGAAGGGCGCGGCCGCCTCCGGGCTCGTCGCCGCGGTGGCCGGCCGCGCGTTTGCCGCCGACGAACCTCTGGGTATCGTGCTTGTGGTCCCGTCGCCGGTCGGCGATGTCGGCTGGGGCCGCGCGCTCGCCGACGGGCTCGAGCCGGTGAAGGCGGCCTACGGCGACAAGGTGAAGGTGACCGTCATCGAGAACATTCAGGAAGGACCCGATGCCGACCGGATCATGAACAAGGCGGTCGCCGACGGCAACAAGTTCCTGATCGCCGGCTCCTTCGGCTACCAGAATGGCGCCCTGCAGATCGCACGCCGCAATCCCGACGTCACCGTGCTGCACGCTTCCGGTTTCCAGGTGGCGCCGAACTTCTCGCCCTTCGCGGCCCAGTATTCCCAGGGCACCTACCTGATGGGCATGGCGGCAGCCGCGCTTTCAAAGACCGGCAAGCTCGGCTCGGTCTCCGCCTTCGCCATTCCCGAGCTGATCACCTCCATCAACGCCTTCACGCTCGGAGCGCAGGCGGTGAGGCCCGATGTCGAGGTTTCGGTCGTATGGGTGAACTCCTGGTTCGATCCGGCCAAGGAGCAGGAGGCCGCCAAGGCGCTGTTGGCGCAGAAATGCGATGTGATCTTTTCCAACGCGCAGGACACGCCCTCCGTCGTCTCGGCCTGCGAGGAGGCCGGCGTTCCCGCCTTCAACCTCAACTCGTCGATGAAGAAATACGCGCCCAAAACCTATCTTGGCTGTGTTGCGACCGACTGGTCGCCCTTCTTCAAGGCCTCGGTCGACGCCCACATCGCCGGCACCTTCAAGGGTGGCAACGCTTTCCTGGGTGTCGGCGACAAGGTTGTCGAGGTCGTTGACTGGAACCCGGGTATCCCGGCCGACATGATGGCCAGAATCAAGGAGGTTGAAGCCAAGATCGCCGCCGGCAGCTTCTCGCCCTTTGCCGGTCCGATCGCCAAGGCCGATGGCAACGAGGGTGTCCCCGCCGGCAAGACGATGACCGAGGCCGAGATCGTGGCCATGGACTGGCACGTCAAGGGTGTCACCACGCCGCTGCCCAAGTGACCATGACCGTCCCGCTCCTGTCGCTGCGCGGCATCTCCAAGAGCTACGGCCAGATCCATGCCAATCGAGACATCGATCTGGACGTGGCTCCGCGCTCGATCCACGCGATCCTCGGCGAAAACGGAGCGGGCAAGTCGACGCTGATGAAGCTGATCTACGGCGTCGAGCAGCCCGACGCCGGAACGGTGATCTGGAAAGGCGAACCCCTGGCCCTCGCGTCCCCGGCAGATGCGAGGCGCAAGGGGATCGGCATGGTGTTCCAGCATTTCTCCCTGTTCGAGACGCTGACGGTGGTGGAGAACATCCGGCTGGTTGTGCCCGCAAGCAAATCGGATCTTGCGCAACGCATCCGTGCGCTCGGCCGCGCCTTCGGACTTGAAGTCGATCCGCTCGCCCATGTGCACGCGCTCTCGGTCGGGGAGCGGCAGCGGGTGGAAATCATCCGCTGCCTGATGACCGAACCCCAGCTCCTGATCCTCGACGAACCGACTTCCGTCCTGCCGCCGCAATCGGTGGACAAGCTGTTCGAGACGTTGCGGCGGCTGCGCGATGGCGGCGTTTCCATCCTGTTCATCTCGCATAAGCTGGAGGAGATCCGCGCGGTCTGCGACCATGCGACCATCCTGCGCGGCGGCCGCGTCACCGGCAATGTGGACCCGCGCGACCATGACGCGCACGACCTCGCCCGCATGATGATCGGCCGCGACATGCCGCAGCCCATGCCGGCGGTCGCGCATTCCGGCGGAGACAAGCGCCTCGAGATCGTCGGCCTCGACCATCGGCCGGACGACCCCTTCGCCGTGCCGCTTTCCGACGTCAACCTGACGGTGCGGGGCGGCGAGATCCTCGGCATCGCGGGCATATCGGGCAACGGCCAGAGCGAACTCGCGGCGCTGATCTCGGGCGAGACGGTGCTGCCGCGCGAAAAGTCCGACCGTATCTTCATGATGGGAAAGGATGTCGGCGCGCTCGATGCGGCGGCACGCCGCCGGCTGGGCTTCGCTTTCGTCCCTGAGGAGCGGCTCGGCCGCGGCGCGGTGCCGGAAATGTCGCTCGTCCTCAACAGCCTTCTGACCGCCCATCCGTTCGGCCTGCTGAAACGCGGCCTTGTCGACACGGCCCGGGCG
>NZ_RZOI01000168.1:0-9590 GCF_004022645.1 Mesorhizobium sp. M4A.F.Ca.ET.020.02.1.1
CTGCTCGAAGCTGAACCGCACCAGCCGAGGAAAGCAGGAGGCATACGGGTCCAGATCGCGAAGCTGCCGGCAACCCGCCGGCGCCAAGAAGTCCCCGGAGGGACCAGGCTCGCGAGCGCAATCCGGACGAAGAGTTTCAACCGTGGCGCGGAACTGTTCCGGGCCGCGACGGTCAGGGTTTGCCCATCGGCGGCCGGGCCAAGGCAAAAGAGAGAGGGTTCATCATGCTGATCTCCCAGATCCTCGACGACGCCGAGACGATCCGCGTCGTCGCCCGCAACGGCGGCAAGACCCGGATTATCAACGGCGCCCGCAGCGTCTATTCGCTGGCGATGGAGGCGGCGCGCACCGGCACCGGCCTCGTGGCGCTGATCGAGCGCAAGGGTTTCGGCGAAACCATCGATCTCGATGCCGTTTACAAGAAAGGACGGCTGGTCTCGCCGATCAACCATCCGGATCCGGCGCATCTGCATCTCACCGGTACGGGACTTACGCATCTCGGCTCCGCCGCGACGCGCGATTCCATGCACAGGAAGCTCAGCGCCGACGGTGAGGAGCAGCTCACCGATTCCATGAAGATGTTCCGCATGGGGCTGGAAGGGGGCAAGCCTCCAAAGGGCCAGGTCGGCGTGCAGCCGGAGTGGTTCTACAAGGGCAACGGCACGATGGCAGTGGCGCCGGGCGCGGCGCTGATGTCGCCCGCTTTCGCGCAGGATGCCGGCGAGGAGCCGGAGATCGCCGGCATCTACGTCATCGGCGACGACGGCGCGCCGTTCCGTGTCGGCTTCACCCTGTCGAACGAGTTCTCGGACCATGTGACGGAGCGGGTGAACTACCTGTTCCTCGCCCACTCCAAGCTGCGCAACGCCTCGTTCGGGCCGGAGATCCTGATCGGCGACCTGCCGGCCGACATCAGGGGCTCCTCGCGCATCTGGCGCGACGGCAAGCTGCTTTGGGAAAAGCCGTTCCTGTCGGGCGAGGCGAACATGTCGCATACCATCGCCAATCTCGAGCATCACCACTTCAAATACTCGGCCTTCCGCCAGCCGGGCGACGTGCATGTCCACATGTTCGGCACCGCGACGCTCTCCTTCGCTGACGGCGTCAAGACCGAGGCGGGCGACACTTTCGAGATCGAGGCGAAGGATTTCGGCCTGCCGCTGCGCAACCCGCTCGAGATCGAGAAGCCGGTGAAGGTGGCGGTCAAGGCGCTTTGAGCGCATTCTCCTTCTCCCCTTGTGGGAGAAGGTGGCCTCGCGAAGCGAGGTCGGATGAGGGGTGCTCCAGCTTGGCAAAGACGGGTGATCCGTCACCTACCCCTCATCCGTCTCGGCGCTGCGCACCGATCCACCTTCTCCCACAAGGGGAGAAGGCGGAGGGCGCACAACCTCAGTAGATATCGAAGTCGAAATACTTCGCCTGGATCTTCTTGTAGGTGCCGTCGGCGACGATGGCGTCTATTGCCGCGTTGAGCTTGTCGCGAAGTGCAGTGTCGTCCAGGCGCACGGCGATGCCGGCTTCGGTCTCGGTGCCCTTGACGTCACCGACCAGCTTGCAGCAGCCGTCGCTCGCCTTCTTCAGCCAGTCCACCAGCACGAACTTGTCCGAAATGACGGCGTCGAGCCGGCCGTTCTGGAGATCGGTAATCGCCTCCTCCTGGGTCGGATAGAGCTTGGCCTCGGCGCCGGCCTTACCATAAACGTCCTGGGCGAAGTCGGCCTGAGTGGTCGAGGCCTGGGCGCCCACCGTCTTGCCGGCGAGCGCGGCCGGTTCGGTCGAGGTGAGTTCGCTGTCCTTCGGCGCGACCAGCGCAAGCGGCGTCGTATAGTATTTGTGGGTGAAGGCGACCTGCTTCTTGCGCTCCTCGGTGATGCTCATCGAAGCGATAATGGCGTCGAATTTCTTGGCCTGGAGGGCCGGAATGATGCCGTCCCAGTCCTGGGTGACGATCTCGCATTCGACCTTCATTTGCGCGCACAGCGCGTTGGCGATGTCGATGTCGAAGCCCTCGACCTTGCCGTCCGGCGTGATGGTGTTGAACGGCGGATAGGCGCCCTCGGTGCCGATCTTGATCTTTTCCGCGGCCTGCGCCGACAGGGCGCCGGCGCCGAGCGCCAGCATGGCGGCAGCGGCCGCCGACAGGATCCATCTCGAAATCCGCATTGTCTTCTTCCCCTTCATTTCCGTCACCTTGACGGGCTGGGCACAGCCAAGCATGCCGCGTGGGGCCGGGCAAGCGGAGTCTAACGATGACGATGGATCAGCGCGCGGCGCGGAAATGCTTGGAGAGCTTCAGGCCCTGCGCCTGGTAGTTCGAGCCGAGATCGGTGCCGTAAAGCGCCTGTGGCCGCTTCAGCATGTGTTCGTAAACCAGACGGCCGACGATCTGGCCGTGGTCGAGGATGAACGGCACCTCGTGGCTGCGCACTTCGAGCACCGCCCGGCTGCCGGTGCCGCCGGCCGCCGAATGGCCGAAGCCCGGATCGAAGAAGCCGGCATAGTGGACGCGGAATTCGCCGACCAGCGGATCGAAGGGCGTCATCTCGGCGGCGTAGAGCGGCGGCACATGCACCGCCTCGCGGCTGACCAGGATGTAGAATTCGTCTGGATCGAGCACCAATTCTCCGGCGCCGCTCTTGTAGAGCGGCTCCCAGAAATCGACGACGTCCTGCGCGGCCCGCTTGTCGACATCGACGAGGCCGGTATGGTGCTTGCCGCGATAGCCGACCAGCCCGTCCTTGTCGCCGTCGAGATCGATCGAGAGCGCGATGCCACCGCCGGAAATGTTGGGCGGCTCGGTGGCGACCAGCGTCTCGCCATGGTGGAGCTCGCGCAACTCGCTCTCCGACAGCAGTGCATTGCCGGTGCGGAAACGGATTTGCGACAGCCGGGATCCGGCACGCACGACGATCGGGAAGGTGCGCGGGCTGACCTCGAGGTAGAGCGGCCCGGCATAGCCGGCAGCGATCTTGTCGAACTCGTGACCGCGGTCGGTCATCACCCGGGTGAAGATGTCGAGCCGCCCGGTCGAGCTTTTCGGATTGGCCGAGGCAGAGACATTCGCCGGCAATGCCAGGCTCTCCAGCAGCGGCACGATGTAGACGCAGCCCGTCTCCAGCACAGCGCCGTCAGCGAGATTGATCTCGTGCAGCTTCAGCCGGTCGAGCTTGTCGGCCACCAGATGATCGGGGCCGGGCAGGAAGGAGGCGCGCACGCGGAAAGCCTTGTCGCCCAGCCTGAGGTCGAGGCTGGCCGGCTGGATCTGGTCGGCATCGAGGGCGCGCGGCGACTTCAGCGCGCCGGACTGGAACAGCGCGGAAATGTCCTGATCGGGAAGAATGCCTGTCTGCCGCAAAGCTGGCTCCGCTCCAAGGCCGCTGGTACAAACCTCTTAATGAAGCCGGCAATTGACGCAAGCGCGGTGCGGGTCTAAAGGGTCGTTATCCCGTGGTGATTTGGCCGGTCGGCTTGCAGCCACGTTAAACAAGTCGCTAAAGGACCGTCGGGCCGCAAGGCCGTATGGACCGGTTGCGACTTTTCGCGGCCGGTTTTTTTGTATCTGGAAGTAGAGCGATGACCAAGAAGCGTGACTGGAAGCCTCAGACGGCACTCGTGCATGGCGGAACGCTGCGTTCCGGCTTCGGCGAGACAGCCGAGGCGATGTACCTCACCCAAGGCTATGTCTATGAGACGGCGCAGGCGGCGGAGGCCCGCTTCAAGGGCGAGGAACCAGGCTTCATCTATTCGCGCTACGCCAACCCGACGGTCGACATGTTCGAAAAACGCATGTGCGCGCTGGAAGGTGCGGAGGACGCGCGCGCGACCTCCTCCGGCATGGCCGCGGTGACGGCGGCACTACTGTGCAGCGCCAGGGCCGGCGACCATATCGTGGCGGCGCGCGCGCTGTTCGGCTCCTGCCGCTGGGTGGTCGAGACGCTGGCGCCGAAATACGGCATCGAGGCGACGCTGGTCGACGGCACCGACATCGCCAACTGGGAAAAGGCGGTGAAGCCCAACACCAAGCTGTTCTTCCTGGAAAGCCCGACCAACCCGACGCTGGAAGTGGTCGATATCGCCGCCGTCGCGGCACTCGCCAATTCGATCGGCGCCAGACTGATCGTCGACAATGTCTTCGCCACGCCCCTGCAGCAGAAGCCCTTGCAGCTCGGTGCCCATATTGTGGTCTATTCGGCGACCAAGCACATCGACGGCCAGGGGCGCTGCCTCGGTGGCGTCATCCTGTCGGACAAGAAGTGGATCGACGAGAACCTGCACGACTATTTCCGCCATACCGGCCCCAGCCTGTCGCCGTTCAACGCCTGGACGCTGCTGAAGGGCCTGGAGACGCTGCCGCTGCGGGTGCGCCAGCAGACCGAAAGCGCCGGCAAGATCGCCGACTTCCTCGCCGAACGGCCGGAGATCGCCCGCGTCATCTATCCGGGCCGGGCCGACCACCCGCAGGCCGAGATCGTCAGGAAGCAGATGTCGGGCGGCTCGACGCTGATCTGCCTCGACGTCAAGGGCGGCAAGCAGGCGGCCTTCGCCTTCCAGAACGCCCTCGACATCGTGCTGATCTCCAATAATCTCGGCGACGCCAAGAGCCTGATCACCCACCCGGCGACGACCACGCACAAGAACCTCAGCGACGAAGCGCGCGCCGAGCTCGGCATCGGCCCGGGCACGCTCCGGCTCTCGGTCGGCCTGGAGGACACGGACGACCTGCTCGCCGATGTCGAGCAGGCACTGAAGGCGGCGAAATAGGGGACCTGGGCGAAGGCCCCGGTCAGGCACTCGAGGGCGTCTCTTCCAGTTCGGCCACCTTGGTGCCGATGGTCATGGCGTTGCCGCGCCAGTCGACGGCGCCGCCCAGCCAACCGCGCGCCCATATCGCCGGCAGCATCGCGTCGCGCGCGATCATGGCGGCGACGATGCGCGGCGACAGGTACCAGCCCTTGGCCGAGGCGAGCGCGCATTCCGGCAGATAGGCGAGCGCCAGCACGCAAAGCGCCGTGGCCGGCAGGCTGATGCCCGCGTGAGCCGCCGCAAACAGCGCCAGCAGCAGCGGCAGCGCCGCGCCGGTCATGATCTCCGGCGCGAAGAACAGCGGGAAGGTGACGCGGCGCAGCCGCGCCCAGCGCGCCTGGCGCGACCAGATCTCGCCGAGCCGGCGCTCGCCCAGCGGCTGTTCGAAGGGCGAGGCAACGAGATGGACGCGAAGGCCGAGCCCGTTGACCAGCTTGGTCGCCGCGGCGTCCTCGGCGATCTCGGCGGCAAGCGCGCGGATGCCGCCATTGGCGTCGAGCATGGGCTTGTTCCACAGCATGCTCTTGCCCTGGGCAAAGCCGAGGCCAAGCGCCTCGCCGGCATATTGCCAGCGCGCCTGCAGCGTGTTGAGGAAGGCGCATTCGACCTCCGCCCAGAAGCCGTCCGGCCGCGAGCCGATCGGCGTCGAGCAGACGAGGCCACTGTCCGACCGCCAGGCTGCCATCAGATGCTGAATATAGTCGTGCCGCATCAGCACGTTGGAATCGGCGAGGATCACCCAGTGATGGCGCGCCGCCTCCCAGCCCTTGACGCAATTGTTGAGCTTCGGATTGGCGCTGACGCGGTCGTCGCCGACCAGCAGCCGGGCGGGCACCTTGGGAAACCGGGCAATCGCCCGGTTTATCAGCTTGGCCACCGGATCGTCGGCATGGGCGACGCAGAAGATCAGTTCGTAACGCGGCCAGTCGAGCGTGAAAGCGCGCTGGAGCGTCTCCTCGGTGAACGGCTCGACGCCGCGCGCGGGAATGACGATCGAGACCGGCGCCGTCCTGCCGGCGGGCGGCGCCGCGCCGCGCGGCGGTTTCAGCCTCAAAGCCGCGAGCAGGATGCTGGTGAGATTGGCGAGGAGCAAGGCTATCGAAAGCAGAGCGGCGGCTATGGCGATCAGTTCCATCGAGGTCTGGTCACTCCGGAAAAGCCGGCTGGGAATGGCCGTCTTGAACAGGTCGACAGAGCGATGAGTCGCCCGGCACGGTCTGCGCACACCATCATTGTCGTGTGTCACTTAAATGACATTGTTTGCCGGCACGTGCGCATAAGGACGGAAGGGATGGGCATCACGCATCGTTGACCTGATAGCGGAGCGAGCCGAAAGTTCCCGAACTGTTTGGAGCAGCTCATGTATCGCGCCGTCACGCGCAAGATCGAAGTGCAGGTCAGGCCGTTCTATCTGGAGGATCGCTCCGATCCGTCGGAGAATCGCTATGTCTGGGGCTATCACGTGACCATCGACAACCAGTCGGACGAGTTCGTGCAGTTGCTGTCGCGCTATTGGCATATCACCGACGGCAGCGGCCGTGTCGAGGAGGTGCGCGGCGCCGGCGTCGTTGGCGACCAGCCCGAGCTCAATCCCGGCGACAGTTACCAGTACACCTCCGGCTGCCCGCTTTCGACGCCGTCGGGCATCATGGTCGGCCACTACACGATGCGCAACAAGCAGGGCGAGACGTTCGACGTCGCCATACCGGCTTTCTCGCTCGACCTGCCAGGCACGCGACGGACGGTGAACTAGTGGCCGCCTACTCCCTTGGCGCCGGCACACCGGCGTGCGAGCGTCAAAGCAACTTTGCTTCCCATTGATCAAGGGAGGCTGCCATGCGCCAGGCAGCGACTTGATGCACAAAATTGAAACAGGGCTGTTTCTGGGCCGGCTGCCGTTCGCCAGCGTTGGACAAGGACCGGAAAGGCTTCTCATCATCAACGGCGGTCAGGGGTTCATGATGAAACCCTGTCCATCCAGACTGGAAAAGGACGCCAGACGGCTCATCCATATCCTTCCACCCGGCACGAGCTTTGTGCTGATTGGCTACGATCCCGCTCCCAAAGCCGATCTATCGCTCGAGGGCATGGCCAGAGACATCGCGGAGATCATCGACGCTGACTTCAAGAAGCCAGCGAAGTTGATGGGTATTTCCTATGGCGGCGTTGTCGCAACGCAGGTGACCGCACGCTATCCAGACCTGGTAGGCAGGCTGGTCCTGCTGGCGAGTGCGCATGGCTTTTCGGCCGATGGAAAAGAGCGGCTCAAGAGACAGATCCAATTCGCAAAAGCCGAACAATTTCACGCGCTTTTGGAGGAATTCACAACGGCGTTTCGGCGGCCGTGGCTGAACCTTCTTTTGCGTTTTCGACTGAGGTTCGAAGGACGCAGCCTGATTGCCCGGATGGGAGCGCCAAGGACGATTGTGCGCTATCTCGAGGCAATGCTCGACAACGATGTGGCCTACGAAGGCCTCCGCGATATCTCGGCGAGGACCTTGATCCTCGGCGGTGAAAGGGACCAGTTTTTCGGCGGGATGATGGAAGCCACCGCGAGTGCAATCAGCGGAGCGAAGCTCACACTGCTCGCGGGAGAAACCCATATGGCTCCAGTCGAACGAGCGTCAGAGGTCCGCAGGCACCTCGAAGAATTTATTAGAAGCTGAAATCGGTGCGGCGGCCAAGCGCAGTCAAAAAGGACGCCCGACAATGCAGGCTATGTATCCTCTCCCCCGGTGGGAGAGAGGATAGATTGCGGTGCGGCTTGTCAGAAGGCGAGCCTACTGCGCGGCGAACTCCGTCGGATCGAAGTCGTACTGCGTCGAGCAGAACTCGCAGGCGACGTGGATGCCGCCATCCTCGGTGCTGTCCTTGATCTCCTCGGCGGAGAAGCCCGCGAGGATGCCGCGGATCTTCTCGCGCGAGCACGAGCACTGGTCGGCAACCGGCACGCCGCCGAACACGCGTACGCCGTGCTCGTGAAACAGCCGGTAGAGCAGCCGCTCGGCGCCGACCGTCGGATCGATCAGCTCGGTCGGCTCGATGGTGCCGAGCAGCGCCAGCAACTCCTGCCAGGAGTTGTCGGCCGGATCATGCACCGCCTCGCGCGGATCGCCATCGCCGCCGGAAATGTCCGGCACGCGCATGCGTTCCGGCGCCTTCGGCAGGAATTGCGCCAGAAGACCGCCGGCGCGCCACTGCTCACGGGCGCCTCGGGGACCGGGCGTCACCAGCTTGGCCACCGACAGCCTGATGTCGGTGGGGATCTGCTCCGACTGGCGGAAATAGGTGCGCGCGGCCTCTTCCAGCGAGGAGCCGTCGAGCTGGACGATGCCCTGATAGCGCTGCGTGTGGACGCCTTGGTCGATGGTCAGCGCCAGCACGCCGTTGCCGAGCAGCGTCTGCTGCGAGACCTCGCCGGCGGCGGTCAGCACCTGCAGCCGATCGGCATCGAAGCGCGCATAGCCGCGCAGCGCATGCGGGGTGGAGAAATCCGCCACCAGCATATCGACCGGCCCGTCGGTTCGGGTCTGCAGGATGAACTTGCCTTCGAACTTGAGCGAAGTGCCGAGCAGCACCGTCAGCACGCAGGCTTCCGCCAGCAGGCGGGCGACCGGTTCCGGATAATCGTGGCGGGCAAGAATGGCGTCGAGCATCGGCCCGAGCTGCACGGTGCGGCCACGCACGTCGAGCGGGGCGACCTCGAACGGCACGACATGGTCGTCGCCGGCATAGCCGAATTCGCCGAGTTGCGGGTGATGTTTAGTCACTTGACGGGTTTCCAACATGACAAAGCTCCGGGGCGCGGCCATACCGCCCATCTGGGGGCATGCGTCCAAACGCGCTCGATTTGCGTGATGCGCCGCAGATAGGCATCACACCTCCGGAGATCAAGCTCCCAGACACCAGGCCAAAACCGCCTTCTGGGCGTGCAGCCGGTTCTCGGCCTCGTCGAACACCACCGAATGCGGTCCGTCGATGACCTCGTCGGTCACCTCCTCGCCGCGATGCGCCGGCAGGCAGTGCATGAACAGCGCGTCCGGCTTCGCCTTCGCCATCAGCGCCGCATTGACCTGGTAAGGCAGGAAAACGTTGTGGCCGCGCGCGCGATGCTCCTGGCCCATCGACACCCAGCAGTCGGTGACGATGCAGTCTGCCTGGTGGACAGCTTCCTCGGCCGAGCGGGTGAAATTCAGCTTGCCGCCATTGGCCTTCGACCAGTCGATGTGCTTCTCATCCGGCTCGCTGCCTTCCGGCACAGCGACGTTGAGGTTGAAACGAAACCGCGCCGAGGCCTCGAGCAGCGAATGCAGCACATTGTTGCCGTCGCCGGTCCAGGCGAAGGTCTTGCCGGCCACCGGACCGCGATGCTCCTCGAAGGTCATGATGTCGGCCATCAGCTGGCAGGGATGGGTGTCGTCGGTCAGCCCGTTGATAACCGGAACGGTGGCGTTCTCGGTCAGCTCCAGCAGCCGCTCATGCGAGGTGGTGCGGATCATGATAGCGTCGACATAGCGCGACAGCACCTTGGCCGTGTCGGCGATGGTCTCGGAACGGCCGAGCTGCATCTCGGTGCCGGTCAGCATGATGGTCTCGCCGCCAAGCTGGCGCATGCCGACGTCGAAGGACACGCGCGTGCGGGTCGAGGGCTTGTCGAAGATCATCGCCAGCACCTTGCCCTCGAGCGGCTTGGTGCGCTCGCCGGCCTTGAGCCTGGCCTTTCGCACCACCGCGTCGTCAAGCATGAAGCGCAGATCGCCTTCGGAAACGGCGGAGAGGTCGGTGAA
>NZ_RZOI01000169.1:0-9543 GCF_004022645.1 Mesorhizobium sp. M4A.F.Ca.ET.020.02.1.1
CGGATGCTCGGCACCCGGGGCTTGTAATAACACGCCCGAAGGAGACCATTGTGCAAGCACGACTGAAAAACCCCGTAATGCTCATTCCCGGCGCACTGCAGGCATTGCTGGCCCTGGACAAGTCGACCGAGGCGGCCGACGTGCCGTATGTGACGCGCAAGCTCGTCCACCTGCGCGCCAGCCAGATCAATGGCTGCAGCGTCTGCGTCGATATGCACGCGCGTGAGTTGAAGAAGGCCGGCGAGAAGGACGAGCGCATCTTTGCCGTCTCCGCCTGGCGGCGGACGCCTTACTTCAGCGAGCCGGAACGCGCCGCGCTTGCGCTGGCGGAAGCCACGACCCGGCTGAGCGACCGGGCCGACCCGGTGCCGGATCCGATCTGGGACGAAGCTGCCCGGCACTATGATGAAAAGCAACTGGCCGCACTGGTGGTGCAGATCGCCCTGATCAACGCCTTCAACCGCCTCAACGCCGCCACCGAGCAACCTGTCGGCGCGTGGGGGTGAGGGCGATTACTGGCGCAGCACCGTGTTCTTGGCGCCTTGCTCGACCTGGTCGATGACCAGCAGCTTCACCGGACTGTCGCCGATATTGGTGGCCTGGTGCCACTGGCCGATCATCTCGACGATGAAATCGCCGGTCTTGTAGGTGTTGCTGTTGCCGGTCTCGACATTGGTCACCTTGAGCGTCCCGGCCTCGACATAGGCGTAGCGCGGAAACGGATGCTTGTGGACCGGCAAGGTCGCGCCGACGGCGATCTCGAAGGTCGAAACGATGACCTCGACATTCTTCTGCGGCAGCGTGATCGGCTGGCCGGACGCCGTT
This sequence comes from Mesorhizobium sp. M4A.F.Ca.ET.020.02.1.1, assembly GCF_004022645.1. NCBI lineage: Bacteria > Pseudomonadati > Pseudomonadota > Alphaproteobacteria > Hyphomicrobiales > Phyllobacteriaceae > Mesorhizobium > Mesorhizobium sp. M4A.F.Ca.ET.020.02.1.1. Next base: position 826 of record NZ_RZOI01000169.1, read on the forward strand.
TCCGTGCGATCGGCGAGCGGGGTCACGACGACAGGGTTTGCGCCGCTGTCCAGAGCGTTGGCGGCGGTTGCGGACAGCGCGACGGTCAGCAGCGCCGATGCCAGGACGTTTCGCATGATTCCTCCTCGGGTCTGGCAGACCATGGCGCGACGTGCGTGCGGGCGCAAGATTCGATGACAGTCCGCGCGCCACATCAGCATGACTGACGGCACGGGCTGTCGTGGCCGCAGCGGTGAGGAGTGCGAAAATGCGAGAATTGCGCGTCAGCCGCCGCTTCGGCTCATTCTGAGAGCCCTTCAACGCTTCATGAGGTCACGGTTGAACCGGATCTCGTGGCCGTACGAGCCGCTCGGCAGGTCAGCGGCCGCCTGCCGGAAGCTGTCTTCTATCCGTGTTGTGTAACGGCCTTCATTCTCCAGCCTGTCCCACAGGACAAAGCAGACTGCCAAGGCGATCACAATGAGCACCGGTCGCATCGGAAAATCTCCCTGAAGAGCTCCCGACAAAGCGCCTTGCATGATGATCCTGGTTTGGTCGAAATACAAGCGATTGCTAATATATAATGCCAACGCCTGCCGCACGCCTCTCAAATGGAGCGGCGGAATTTGTGACGAGCAGGTTACCGCGCTAGCCGGCGATGGCCATGCCAATGGCAATTCCCAGCCCGATGGCGATACCCATCAGGAGCTTGCCGGCGAGGTTGAGCGCGATAGCGCGGCCAACGGCGCGCACGTTGCTGCGGGGCTGTGCCACAGCCCTGGTCAGGTCGTCGAAAGTCGCTTCCACGGTTGCCACCCTGCGATCTTTTGAGGGTAGCCTAAATCATATCTCGGGTTATGTGAATCCCCATTTTGCTCTATGGCGGCGGCAAGCCACCGGCTGGCGCCACGAGGTGCATCTCCGCCCAGGACAGGCCCAGCCGCAACACCCGTTCAGCGCCCGCTCAGCGCCCGCTCAGGCGGCGCGCGGTGGCCGGCCCGGGCCCGCGCATATAGTGGAGTTCCGGCCGGTAGCGTGGCGCGACGAACTCGCGAAAGGCCAATGCCAAGCGGGTGAGGGCCATGCCCAGGGCCGTGACCAGGACCATCGTGGGAAGGCCGAACAGAAGTTTGTGCGACATCATTGTCCCAACCTCATATGCCGGTGTCGATAGGAACAGCGTCTTTGCGCCGGCATGCCTGAAGCTGTGGCAGCAAGAACCGTGCCACGCCTGCCCGGCGCGCGATTTGCCGCCTGAACCGAGGCGCGCAGGCGTCTCATAATGGGTCATTTGCTGCTGGCACCACAATTGCAACGTCAGCAGTGCCGGGTGTTGGGACCGGCACTTGGGGCGCAGGGGTGCCTCGCCGCTCCGCGAATGGAGCGGCGAGGTCGCTGCTTCGTTGTCATCGCTCTCGGTCGTACTCGCTGGTCATCGCCGAGCGGCAATCGGAGTGCTCACCGCTTCTCCCGAGGTCGCCAGCTATCCCGCAGGAAGCACGCCGCACGCGAGCCAACGCCGATCGATTCCGCGTGCAACTCGGCGCCTGGCGAAGTCGAATTGCGCAAATATGCCGTGGATCGGCCGTCTTCGGCCAATCCTGAAAACTCTGCAAATCTTGAAATTGTTGGCTCCCCGGGCCGGATTCGAACCAGCGACCAACCGGTTAACAGCCGGTTGCTCTACCACTGAGCTACCGGGGAACAGAGGCTCTTGTGTAAGTGGCGCTGCCTATAGCAAACCCGTTTCGGCTTTGCAAAGAAGCATTTCACATTTTTTTCCGCCATTTTGTGCATGGCAGTTTCTGGCAATCGCCGGCCGGGCTCCTCATATGAGCAATTCCGCAGGGAACGTGAGCGGGAAAAGGCCGTTCTGGCTATTGCTGGCCGATGACTCTATTCATGGAAACCAGGCACGACATGACTGCAGCAGGCGACAACGCACCGGCGCGGAAAATCACGGTCTTCGGCCGTGAATTCACCATGCCGCGCTCGCGCGGGCTCAGGATCGCCATCGGCGTCGTGCTGATTCTGGGCGGCATTCTCGGCTTCCTGCCCATCCTGGGCTTCTGGATGATCCCGATCGGATTGCTGGTGCTCTCCTATGAATTCGCCATGGTGCGCCGGCACCGGCGCCGCATCGTGGTATGGTGGGAACGCCGGCGTCGTCCGGATTGACTTGTCGGCCGGCGGCCACGGGCGCGCTGATGGAAACCGATCGGAAACGGTGTCCAGTTGTCCAATGAGGGAAAGCGCCGGGATTAACGCGCGGGCGCTTGACGGCATTTCACCGCCAACATATTGAGTTCGCTCGGAACGCCGGGAGCAACGAGGCCTCGTGGCGGAGTGGTTACGCAGAGGACTGCAAATCCTTGCACCCCGGTTCGATTCCGGGCGAGGCCTCCAGTTGCCGGCCCCCAATGGGGCAGGGGTTCCGGTTGGATTGAACCGCGGTCGAGGTGCGGCAAGCGGGATTTGTTGGGCGGACTGGTAGGAAAATGAGCGCTGATTTCTCCGAACGCCGCGTCAAGATGGTCGATGGCCAGGTCCGCACCACCGACGTGACCAGCGCGCCGCTGATCGAGGCCATGCTGTCGGTGCCGCGTGAGGCCTTTGTCGGCGACGGACAGCGCGATCTAGCCTATATCGATGAGGACATCCGCATTTCCAGCGGCGCCAACGGCAGCGGCGCGCGCTATCTGATGGAACCGTCTCCCCTCGCCAAGCTCCTGCAACTGGCTGAGATCGGCGCCGGTGATTCGGTGCTGGATGTCGGTTGCGGCACCGGCTATTCGGCGGCTCTTCTGTCGAGGCTGGCCCGCTCTGTCGTTGCACTGGAAAGCGATTCGGTGCTGGCGGACGGCGCTCGATCGGCGCTCGCGGCGCTGGCCTGCGACAATGTGACAGTGATCACCGGGCCGCTCCCGCAGGGTCATGCCTCCAAGGCGCCCTACGACGTCATCTTCATCGGCGGAAGCGTCGAGGAAGTGCCGGCCGCTTTGCTCGACCAGCTTGCGGAGGAGGGCCGACTCGTTGCCGTGGAAGGTCAGGGCAATTCCGGCGTGGCCCGGCTGTTTTTCAAGGCAGGGGGGGTTGTAACGGGAAGACGGGCATTCAATGCGGCAATAAAGCCACTACCCGGATTTGAACGTACCCACGCATTTGAATTCTGAGCGGTTTTGCCTTGCAGTGAAGGCGCTGTCGTGATCGCTTGTGTTTGAACAATCGTTGCTGATCGCATAAACCGGGCATTTCGGGGCAGTCAGCGGGGGAACGATAGAAGCGCGGCGCCGGCTGTTCAGAGATGAGTGGCTGTCGTGGCGCGGTTCCCATGCAAAACGAATGAGGGATATTACGTGCCGTCCGTAAGCAAGACTGTTCTAGCCGCCTTCCTGGCCTCCGCGACCACCCTTTCGCCGCTGGCCGCCTCCGCGGAAAGCATCACCGGAGCGCTCGCAAAGGCCTACCAGAACAATTCCACACTGAATTCCGCCCGGGCCGGGGTGCGGGTCACCGACGAGGGCGTGGCCATCGCCAAGTCCGGCTGGCGCCCGACCGTCACCGGTTCCGGCAGCATCGACTACTCGAGCAGCCATCTCAACGGCACGAACCAGAGCGTGCGGCTGACCACCGGCAATTTCGGCGTCCAGATCGACCAGACGCTGTTCGACGGCTTTCAGACCAAGAACAATGTCGCGGCCGCGGAAGCCCAGGTGAGGGCCTCGGTCGAAAGTCTGCGCAACACCGAGGAGAACATCCTGTTCAACGCGGCGAGCGCCTATATGGACGTGATTCGCGACCGCCAGGTCGCTGTGCTCACCGAACAGAATCTGCAGTTCCTGACCGAGCAGGCGCGCGCCGCGCGTTCGCGATTCGAGGTCGGCGAGGGCACAAGAACCGACGTCGCCCAGGCTGATGCCTCGCGCTCGACGGCGGTGGCGCAGCTCAGCGCCGCCCGCGCCCAGGCGCTGGCCAGCGCGGCGACCTATCACCAGATCGTTGGCGACGAGCCCGGCAAGCTCAAGGCCGCGGCGCCGCTGGCCAAGCTGTTGCCGTCCAGCCTCGACGGCGCGATCGCGATTGCCGCCACCGAACATCCCGCCATCCTCGCGACGGAGCATCTGGTCGATGCCGCGGCATTCTCGGTCAAATCCCAGGAGGGCGCGCTGCTGCCGCAGCTTTCCGCCAATGCCGGTGTTTCCAGCGCTTACCGCAACACCGTTCCCGGCGTGCTGAGCACGTCCGACGGCACGACGAATTCGGCCAGCATCGGCGCGACGCTGACCATTCCGATCTATTCGGGCGGCCGTACCTCGGCGCTGGTGCGCCAGAGGAAAGAATCGCTGAGCCAGGCCCGGATCGAGGTCGATGTCAGCCGCGACACCGTGCGCCAGGCGGTGACGTCGGCCTGGACGCAATACACCGCCGCGCAGCAAAGCGTCGCCGCCAACAGGCAAGTCATCGCCGCCGCGCAACTGGCGCTCAACGGCGTCATCGAGGAGCGCAATGTCGGCCAGCGCACCACGCTCGACGTGTTGAACGCGCAGAACGCCGTCATCAGCGCCAAGATCAACCTTGCCAGTTCCGAGCGCGACGTGGTGGTGGCGAGCTATGCCATCCTGTCCGCGATCGGTCGCCTTTCGGTCGATCGTCTCGCCCTGAACGTGACGAAGTACAAGCCCGAAGAGCACTACAAGGCCGTCAAGGACAAGTGGTACGGGCTGCGCACGCCGGACGGCCGCTGACCGCTGCGTGTTGCCAGGTTCAAGAGCGCCGCGCGTCCGGGGATGCGCGGCGCTTTTGCTTTAGGCGGCTGTCCCAATGTCGCAGCGACCAGCTCCAGCCGTAGATGCGCTGATCGGCCTGTGTCGCCTAATCTGTTGAAATCCCACATCTCCCCAGATTGGGGATTCTCGGACGACGATCCGTCGGTTACCCTGTCGCCATGATTCGAATCCGGCCTTGCCGGAGCGGAAATCTGGAATGAGTCACAAGGGCGGCGGATGTGACAATGGCGACGGCAAGCAGCGCGCAGCGCGAACCCTCCATGGAAGAGATACTGGCTTCCATCCGGAGGATCATTGAGGACAGCGACACCGGCCGCAAACAGGCGGGGGACGCGAACGAATTGCGCCAGGATCTCCAGCCCGCGCCGACCGCCGCGCCGGCAAATGACGTGGATGCCTTCCGCGCCGAGCTCAATGCGGAGGTCCGCAAGCCCGCCTCCCTGGCCGAGGTTCAGGCACAGCTGGCGGCAGAGCCGACCGCCGCCCGCGTGGAAACGCCATCGCGCACGGATGCGGCCGCGGCCGTTGCGGCCAAGGCGCCGGTGACACTCGCGGAGGTGAGTGCAAGGATCGCCGCCGAACCGGCACTGGCTCAGCCGGCGGGATTTGCGGAAACCAGCGACACGATCGTCGCCGACTGGCAGCGCGAGATCGCCGCTGTCGGTGAAACGGCGAAGGCGGGTGCCGCGAGGCCGGAAAGGGTCGAGCCGAGCGCCCCGGATGTTGTGCCGGACGTTGCGATTGCCGAGGACGAGCTGGCGGATGAGGCCGCCTATGAACCGGCTGTTTCGCGCGTCGCTGCGGCGCCACCGCCCGAGGCGCCGCCCGCCCGCACGGCGATCCTTTCCGAGCATGTCGGCCGCCAGGTCGCCGCTGCCTTTGGCGAGCTTTCCGATGCCTTCGCCAGCCGCAGCAAGAAGACCTTCGACGAGATGGCCGAGGACATGCTGCGGCCGATGCTGCAGGATTGGCTGGACAACAACCTGCCGACGCTGGTCGAGCGCCTGGTACGCGAGGAAATCGAGCGCGTGGCGCGCGGCGCGCAATAGTTCCGTCGATAAGGTCAAACAAATGAAAGCGCCGCCTCAGGCGGCGCTTTTTTTGGCCGTGGCTCGGTCGGCTGACCTGGATGGCCAGGATCAGCGGTCAAGGACCGGCCCTTCAAAGCCATATACCGCCGTTATTCTCGGCTGATGCGCCGACGACTGACTTACAGCTATCGACTGCGGGCAACCCGGCCGCCGATCGCTATCGTGACCTGACGGGGGTTACAATTCACCATACTTTCTGGCACTTGCATGTCCGCCGCTCCGACTACGGCCCCGACTGTCAGGCATGTGGAAAGCCGTACCGCACATCAAGGGCAAAGTTCTGCGCCGAATGCGGGCATGGCCTGGCGTTGAAATGACCGGGGCGAAGCCTATTTGCCGCTGAAGGATCAAGGCAGCCCTGCGGTTGACTTGGCCAAAACCTTCCGATTTACACCGGGTCAGCAAACTCCCGACAGCGCGGACCGTTTTCCCATGCTCGAAAAAACCTACGACGCCAAAACCGTCGAGCCGAAGATCGCCAAAATCTGGGAAGTGGCCGATGCCTTCCGCGCCGGTGCCGGCGCGGAGGAGGGGGCGGAGGCCTTCACCATCGTTATCCCGCCGCCGAACGTCACCGGCTCGCTGCATATGGGCCATGCGCTCAACAACACGCTGCAGGACATTTTGGTGCGCTTCGAGCGCATGCGCGGCAAGAACGTGCTGTGGCAGCCTGGCATGGACCATGCCGGCATCGCCACGCAAATGGTGGTCGAGCGCCAGCTGATGGAAAAGCAGATCCATCGCCGCGACCTGGCTCGCGAGGAGTTCATCGAGAAGGTCTGGGAGTGGAAGGCCGAATCCGGCGGTGCGATCTTCAACCAGCTGAAGCGGCTCGGCGCCTCGGCCGATTGGTCGCGCGAACGCTTCACCATGGACGAGGGCCTGTCCAGGGCGGTTCTGGAAGTGTTCGTGACGCTCTACAAGGAAGGGCTGATCTACAAGGACAAGCGCCTTGTGAACTGGGACCCGAAGCTGCTCACCGCGATCTCCGATCTCGAAGTCGAGCAGCATGAGGTCAACGGCAATCTCTGGCATTTCCGCTATCCGGTCGAGGGCGCGGCGTTCGACCCGGAAGACCCCAGGACGTTCATCACGGTCGCGACGACGCGTCCCGAGACGATGCTTGGCGATACGGCGGTGGCGGTGAACCCGGACGACGAGCGCTTCCGGCACCTGGCCGGCAAGAACGACACCCTGCCGAGCGTCGGCCGCAGGATTCCCGTCGTGGCGGACGAATATTCCGATCCGGAAAAGGGCTCGGGCGCGGTCAAGATCACGCCGGCGCACGACTTCAACGACTTCGAGGTGGGCAAGCGCCACAAGCTGCCGGCGATCAACATCCTCACCGTCGAGGCGGCGATCAACCTCAAGGACAATGAGGATTTCCTGGCCGGTCTCGAGGGGACGCCAGAACGCCAGGCCGTATGGGACGAACTCAACGGCCTCGACCGTTTCGTCGCGCGCAAGAAGATCGTCGAGCTGATGGAGGCCGGTGGCTTCCTCGACAAGATCGAGCCGCACCGCCACACCGTGCCGCATGGCGACCGCGGTGGCGTGCCGATCGAGCCGTTCCTGACCGACCAGTGGTATGTCAACGCGGCCGAGCTGGCGAAGCCCGCGATCGCCTCGGTTCGCGAGGGCCGTACCAATTTCGTGCCGAAGAATTGGGAAAAGACCTATTACGACTGGATGGAGAACATCCAGCCCTGGTGCATCTCGCGCCAGCTGTGGTGGGGCCATCAGATCCCGGCCTGGTACGGGCCGGATGGACGCGTCTTTGTCGAGAAGACCGAGGAAGAGGCGCTCGCCGCGGCGATCGAATACTATCTGGCGCTGGAGGGGCCGTGGAAGGCCTGGGTCGAGGACAAGCTCGAGAATTTCAAGCCGGGCGAGATCCTGACCCGCGACGAGGACGTGCTGGACACCTGGTTCTCTTCCGCGCTTTGGCCGTTCTCGACGCTGGGCTGGCCGGACCAGACGCCGGAGCTCAAGACCTACTATCAGACCGACGTTCTGGTCACCGGCTTCGACATCATCTTCTTCTGGGTCGCCCGCATGATGATGATGGGCCTGCATTTCATGGACGAGGAGCCGTTCCACACGGTCTATGTCCATGCGCTGGTGCGCGACAAGAACGGGCAGAAGATGTCGAAGTCGAAAGGCAACGTCATCGATCCGCTCGAGCTCATCGACGAATACGGCGCCGACGCGCTGCGCTTCACGCTTGCGGTGATGGCCGCGCAGGGGCGCGATGTGAAGCTCGATCCGGCGCGCATCGCCGGCTACCGCAATTTCGGCACCAAGCTCTGGAACGCGACACGCTTCGCCGAGATGAACGAGGTGGCGCGCAACGACGATTTCCGGCTGAACGACGCCAAGCTCGCGGTCAACCGCTGGATCCTCACCGAGCTGACGCGGGCGGCGCGTGAAATCACCGACGGCATTTCCTCATACCGCTTCAACGACGCGGCGGGTGCCGCCTACCGGTTCGTCTGGAATCTGTTCTGCGACTGGTACCTGGAACTCCTGAAGCCTGTATTCATGGGCACGGACGAGGCGGCCAAGGCTGAGAGCCGAGCTTGCGTCGCCTTCGTGCTCGACGAGATCTACAAGCTGTTGCATCCGATGATGCCGTTCATGACCGAGGAGTTGTGGGCGCAGACCGCCGGCGAGGGCCAGGAGCGCGCTTCGCTGCTTTGCCACGCCGCCTGGCCGTCGCCGGACTTCGAGGACGCGGACGCGGCCGCCGACATCAACTGGCTGGTCGATCTCGTCTCCGGCATCCGCTCGGTGCGCTCGGAAATGAACGTGCCGCCGGCGGCGATCGCGCCGCTGATGGTGATCGGCGCCAACACGCTGAC